>JANPKF010000036.1:0-6968 GCA_031425895.1 Caulobacteraceae bacterium
GCGGCTGTCGATGAATGGCTCGCGCCCACCGTCCTGCCCGCAGGCCGACAGCAGCAACGCCAGACAGAGGAGCAGACCGCGATACATCAGCGCGACATTGGAGGCTCAAAGCGGCCGCCCGCAAGGCCTTGCGCGCCACACACCAAGGCAGTCCTTGATCCTGAGGCCCAGAAAGCCGATTTAAGCCCCATGGTCACCGTGATCGACACCCTCAAGGCCCGCCCTCGCCATCCGGAGAAGCAGGCCCGCCCGGACTCGCCCGTTCTGCGCAAGCCTGAGTGGCTCCGCGTTCGCGCCCCCGGCAGCGCCGGCTACAACGAGACCCGCGACATCGTCCGTCAGCATGGCCTGACCACGGTCTGCGAAGAGGCCGCCTGCCCGAACATCGGCGAGTGCTGGACCCAGAAGCACGCCACCATGATGATCATGGGCGAGATCTGCACCCGGGCCTGCGCCTTCTGCAATGTCGCGACGGGCAAGCCCGCCCCGCTCGACCCCACCGAACCGGCCCGCGTCGCCGAAGCGGTGGCCAAGATGGGCCTCAACCACGTGGTCATCACCAGCGTGGACCGTGACGATCTCGCCGACGGCGGAGCGCAGCATTTCGCCGATGTCGTGCTGGCCATCCGCGCCGCCGCCCCGAACACCACCATCGAGATCCTCACCCCCGACTTCCTGCGCAAGGACGGGGCAGAGCGGGTGGTCATCGACGCCGCCCCCGACGTCTTCAACCACAACCTCGAGACCGTGCCGCGCCTCTACCTGTCGATCCGGCCCGGCGCCCGCTACTACAACTCCCTGCGCCTGCTGGAGCGGGTCAAGGAGCGTGACCCGACCCGCTTCACCAAGTCCGGCTTGATGGTGGGCCTCGGCGAGACCAAGGAAGAGGTCATGCAGGTGATGGACGACATGCGTTCGGCCGGCATCGATTTCCTGACCATCGGCCAGTACCTGCAGCCGACCCGCAAGCACGCCCCGGTCGACCGTTTCGTGACGCCGGACGAGTTTGCCGCCTACGAGCAGATCGCCCGCGCCAAGGGTTTCCTGATGGTCTCGGCCAGCCCGCTGACCCGCTCATCCCACCACGCCGGCGAGGACTTCGAACGGCTGAAGGCGGCGCGCCTGGCCAAAGACGCCGCAGCCTGACTTGCGGCATGCGCTGACAAAAGTCCTGCCCTACAGCCCTGACCTGCTGTTCCAGCTGGTCGGTGACGTCGAGCAATATCCGAAGTTCGTCCCCTGGGTCACCGGCATGCGGGTCTGGAACCGGCGCGAGCCCGAGCCCGGCGTGACGATGCTCGACGCCGAAGCCGCAGTCGCCTTCACCTTCCTGCGTGAAAAGTTCGCCACCCGCGTCCGGCGCGACGAAGGCGCCCGGGTCGTCGAGGTGAACCTGCTCTACGGCCCGTTCCGCCGCCTGTGGAACCGCTGGCGATTCGTCCCGCACGCGGACGGTTGCGAGGTCAGCTTCGAGATCGAGTTCGAGTTCAAGGTGCCGATGCTCGACCGCATCCTGGCGGCCAACTTCGACCAGGCCGTCGCGAAACTGATGAAATGCTTCGAGGATCGGGCGGAGGCGTTGAGCAAAATCTGATCCTTCTCCCGCTTGTCGGGAGAAGGTGGCCCTGCGGAGCAGGGTCGGATGAGGGCAGCGCCAGCCTCAAACGATCAGCCAACAACAAAAAAAGGACAGTCACCGGAAGCCGGTGCTGCCCTCATCCGTCAGCCCTGCGGGCTGCCACCTTCTCCCGGCAAGCGGGAGAAGGGCGCTTCGATTGACTACTGCCGCGTATCGCCCGGACGGCTGCCCGGCAGGCCCTCGGCGTCGTCGCGGGGCAGCAAGCCGCCGTTGCCGACGTTGCCCAGCAGCTGTTCGAGGATAGTGATCTCACGCCCGCGGGTCGGGGTCTTGTTACCGTTGAACGACACCACCTTGCCGTCTTCCAGCTTGTAGGTGTTGACCGCCAGCACCGTTTCGCTGCCGCCGTCGAACGACACGGCGACGACGTCGCGCTTGGCCACCCGCGGCTTGTAGAAGGCGACCCGGTCGCTGACCTGGGTCATGTAGAACCACAGGTTGGAGTCGCGGGACGAAACGAGCTTGATCTCCTGGCCCGGCGTCGCGCCGTTGCTTTCCGTCAGCGAGGTCGCCGAGGGCGAGCCCAGCTTGGTCATCACCGTCGACTTGGTGTCTTCGCCGACCTTGACGTCGGCCGGATTGGACTCGACGACCTGGAAGCCATTGTAGGTGGTCATTGGCGTACAGGCGCCGGTGGCCAGGACAGCGGCGCCGACGAGCAGCGCGATAGCGGACTTGCGGATCAAAGTCTGGACTCCAGCCAAGTGCCTGACGGGGGGAAGGGGATATCGGTTCCGCCGCCCGTCACGCGCATAATGTTTCAATCGAGCCCGCATCGGCTCGTTACCTTTGACCTATCGCCCGCGCGGGCTTAGTTCAATGCCCCGCTTTAGCCAGAACGCGGGGCGAAATCGAGGCGGATATGTTCTTCAAGCGGTTCAGGAAGATCAGACCGGCGGTCGTCGCCGGCGAAGCCCTTTATGCGTCCGCCGTCGCCCAGGCCCGGCGGCCGGGCCTCTACACCACCCTTGGCGTCCCCGATACGCGGGAAGGACGCTTCGAGCTCTACAGCCTGCACGTCATCCTGCTGCTCGACCGGCTCAAGGGCGGTCCGGAATCGCAGCAGGCGGTCAGCGGCGAAACCAAGCAGGCCTTGATCGACCGCTTCACCAACGGCCTGGACGATGCTTTCCGCGAACTGGGCGTCGGCGACACCGCCGTGCCCAAGCGGATCAAGAAGCTGGGCGAGGCGTTCTACGGCCGCGCCCGCTCGGCTGACCAGGCTTTCGCCACCCTGCCGGACCTGCGGCCGTTGCAGGCGCTTCTGGCCCGCACCCTGTTCGCGGGCGACGACGCCAAGGCGGCCGGCATGGCCGACTACATTGTTCGGGCCCGCGATCACCTGGCCGCCCAACCGACGGAACGGCTAATGACGGGCGAGGTCCAATGGCTGGAGGTCTGATGGATACGCCGCTCTGGTCCCACACCGTCACCCTGGCCGAGATCAGCCGGGGCCTGACCCCCGTCGAACTGACGGCCGACGCCGCTACCCGCGTGGCCATCGCCCGCGAGCTCGGCCTTGAACGCCTCGATTCCTTCAGCGCCCGCGTGCGCGCCCGGCCCTGGCTGGACGGCGCCGAGATCCGAGGCTCGCTCACCGCCGAGGTCACCCAGATCTGCAGCCTGACCGGCGAGCCCTTCGAACAGACGCTGACGAGCGATTTCACCGTCCGCGCTGTACCGGAGGGCAGCGAGGCCGCCCCGAAGTCCGAATCGATGGAGGTCGACATCGACCCGGAGGGCGACGATCCGCCCGACGTCCTTTCTGCCGACAAGGTCGACCTGGCCGCCTATGTCGTCGAGCACCTGGCGCTGGAGGTCGATCCCTTCCCACGCAAGCCCGGCGCGGTCTATGAGCCGCCTGTGGAAGACAACGTCCTCTCGCCCTTCGCGGCCCTGAGCAAGCTTAAGCCTCACGCGGAATGAGCCTGCACTTGCATCCCGCCCGCCCGGCGCTATCGTCCGGCCGCTTCGCCCGCCGACCGTGTCTGGCCGGTTCCACCAAGGCGTCTCCGGGAGCCATAGGCCCGTCTTGTCCCAACCGCTGACTCTCTCCATCGACGCCATGGGCGGCGACCACGGCCCGTCCGTGGTGATCCCCGCGATCGGCATCGCCTCGCGCCAGATGGGCGACGGTGTCCGCTTTCTGATCCACGGCGACCAGGCCAGGATCGGCCCCGAGCTGGCGAAGCTCCCGGCTCTGGCGCCGCTCTGCGAGGTCCGCCACACCGAGAAATTCATCGCCATGGACGCGAAGCCCGCCCAGGCCATGCGCCGCGGCAAGGGCTCCAGCCTGTGGAACGCCGTCCAGGCGGTGAAGGACGGCCAGGCCGTCGCCGCCGTTTCGGCCGGCAACACCGGGGCCCTGATGGCCGTCTCCATGCTGATCCTGCGCATGGGCCCGGAGATCAACCGCCCCGCCCTGACGGCCAGCTGGCCGACCGCCGGCGGCATCACCACCGTGCTCGATGTCGGCGCCAACGTCAGCGCCGACGCCGAACAGCTGGTCGAGTTCGCCATCATGGGCGCCGCCTTCCACCACGCCATCCAGGGCGGCGGCCGCCCGACCGTCGGCCTGCTCAACGTCGGCTCGGAAGACCAGAAGGGCCATGAAGAGGTCCGCGAGGCCCACGCCCTGCTCAAGGCCACGGCCTTCGAGTTCGACTATCATGGCTTCGTCGAGGGCGATGATATCGCCAAGGGCACGGTCGATGTCGTGGTCACCGACGGCTTCACCGGCAACATCCTGCTGAAGACCGCCGAGGGCGTTGTCCGCTTCATTGCCAATGAACTGCGCTCGGCCCTGAAGTCCAACCCGTTCAACATGCTGTGCGCAGCCCTGGCCACCGGCGGCCTCAACAGCCTGAAGTTCAAGCTCGACCCCGGCGCGGTCAACGGCGCGCCGCTGCTGGGCCTCAACGGCATCGTCATCAAGAGCCACGGCTCGGCCGACCCCAAGTCCTACGCCGCCGCCGTCGTCGTCGCCGCCAATCTGGCCAGAAGTGATTTCGCCGCCGAGATTGACCGCAGCGTCAAGCAGTTGTCGGCGGCCCTGCTGGCCAAGCCGTCCGTGGAGCCTGAGGTACAGTGACCAAAGTCCTGCGTAGCGCGATCACGGGCGTCGGCGCCTATCTGCCGCCCGATATTGTGACCAACGAGGCTCTGTCGAAGATCGTCGACACCAGCGACGAATGGATTCGCGAGCGCACCGGCATCCGACAGCGCCACCGCGCCGCCGACGATCAGGCGGTTTCCGACCTCGCCGTGGAATCAGCGCTGAAGGCGCTCGCCGACGCTGGCAAGACACCCGCCGACATTGACCTGATCGTGGTCGCCACCACCACCGGCGACCTGACCTTCCCGGCCACAGCCGCCATCGTCCAGCGCAAGCTGGGCTGCCCCGTCGGCATCGCCTTCGACGTCCAGGCCGTCTGCTCGGGCTTTGTCTATGCCCTGACTGTCGCCGACGGTTTCGTCGCCCGTGGCAACGCCAAATGCGCCCTGGTCATCGGCGCCGAGACCATGACCCGCCTGATGGACTGGACCGACCGCGGCACCTGCGTGCTGTTCGGCGACGGCGCCGGCGCCGTGGTGCTGGAGCCGGTGGAAGGCGAGGGGACCAACACCGATCGCGGCCTGATCAGCTGGTCGCTGCGCTGCGACGGCACCAAGCAGGACCTGCTCTATGTCGATGGCGGCCCCTCGACGACGGGCACCGTCGGCAAGCTGCGCATGGCCGGCAACCAGGTGTTCAAGCATGCCGTCATCAACATCTCCGAATCGATCGAAGCGGCGCTCGAGAAGGTCAGTCTGACCATCGCCGACGTCGACTGGTTCATCCCCCACCAGGCCAACGAACGCATCCTGCACGGTGTGGCCAAACGCCTGGGCCTGGACGAACACAAGGTCATCCAGACGGTCGGCGACCACGCCAACACCTCGGCCGCCTCCATCCCGCTGGCCCTGTCGACGGCCATCGACGACGGCCGCATCAACCGCGGCGACCTGCTCCTCATGGAAGCCATGGGCGGCGGCCTGACCTGGGGCGCCTGTCTGGTCCGTCTTTAGGCGAACCCTTCTCCCGCTTGCCGGGAGAAGGTGGCCCGCGGAGCGGGTCGGATGAGGGCAGCGCCGTCCCTTCCAGGTTCACTCAGATCGCTGTCGCAACCACCGCGCCTTAACGCGCTAGGCCGGGCCGCCGCTCGCTCAGCCCTCATCCGTCAGCCTTCGGCTGCCACCTTCTCCCGACAAGCGGGAGAAGGAACTGACTTCATGCCTCCACACCTGCGCGGAACCCTTTGACGCCACGACGTTTTCGCGTCATGAACGCCATTAACGATTGTCCGGGAGGGGTCCCATGAAGGGCGCGACGCTCACGCGCGCGGAACTGTGTGAAGCGGTCCACGAGGAAGTGGGCCTGACTCGGCAGGACTGCTCTGAACTGGTCGAACGCACGCTCGACCTCATGGCCGAAGCGCTGGAGCGTGACGAACAGGTCAAGCTCAGCGGTTTCGGCGTTTTCCAGGTCCGGGCCAAGCGCGCCCGCATGGGCCGCAATCCCAAGACCGGCGAGCCGGCCGAGATCGAACCCCGCCGGGTCATCGGTTTCCGCGCCAGCCAGGTGATGAAGGCGCGAATCGACCGCGCTTTGGAAGGCTAGGCCCCGTTTGGCGAAGGGCCCCAACGCCTTCCGCACCATCTCGGAAGCGGCCGACGAACTCGGCGCGCCGCAACATGTTCTGCGTTTCTGGGAAACCAAGTTCACCTTCATCAGCCCGATGAAGCGGGCCGGCGGTCGCCGGTTCTACCGGCCGCAGGACATCGAGGTCCTGCGCGCGGTGCAGACCCTGCTGCACCGCGAGGGCTACACCATCAAGGGCGTGCAGAAGCTGCACAAGGACGGCGGCGTCAAACGCATCCTCGCCGTCGCCCGCGGTGAGGAAGGCCCCTCGCAGACCGACTCAGGCGACCTCGACCCGCCGACCGGCGAGATGAGCGACGAGGCCCGCCTGCGCCTGACCGACACGCTCAGCGAGCTGGAAGCCATCAAGGCCCGGCTGGACGGGTTGCTGAAGCGGTAACGTCCCTGCGTCCTTCGACACGCGGCCTGCGGCCGCTACTCAGGATGACGACCGTCTGTGAAATCCGAACCAGCAATCGCCTGCGCAACCCACCCCTATTCGTCATCCTGAGTAGCCCGCGCAGCGGGCGTGTCGAAGGACGCACGTACGTTCTGCAATCAACCCACTTTCGCCGTTGCCCGCGCCGGACCTCATCCCTATAAGGGCGCTCCTCCCTGTTTCGGAGCGTGGCGCAGCTTGGTAGCGCA
>JANPKF010000037.1:0-3358 GCA_031425895.1 Caulobacteraceae bacterium
CTTCCGCCGGGTCGAGCGCACCGGCGCTGGCGTGCCGGGCGCGGGCCTGGGGCTCTCCCTCTCCCGCCAGCTGGCCTCCCTGATGGGCGGCCAGCTGAAGGGCCAGAGCGCGGTCGGCGTCGGCAGCTGCTTCACCCTCGAACTGCCCTGGGACGCCGGCGCCGTCGCCGCCAACGAGGCGGATGAGTCCATGTTCCGCAGCCCGATCGCCCCCTCCAGGCGGGCCATGCGGGTGCTGGTCGCCGAGGATGACGCCCTCAACGCCGCCATGCTGCGCGCCATCCTCGAACAGCTGGGCCACCAGGTTGTCCATGCCCAGAACGGCAAGCGGGCGGTCGAACTGGCCACCGCCGTCGACTTCGACCTGGTCATGCTTGACGGCCGCATGCCCGGCCTCGACGGCGCCCACACGGCCGCCGCGCTGCGGGGCCTTGCCGGTCCGGCCGGCGACATGCCGATCATCGCCGTCATCGGCGGCGACGCCGACGAAGCCCGCGAATGCCTGGAGGCGGGCGCCGACGCTGTCCTGCGCAAGCCCGTCACCGTCGCCGGCGTCGCCCGCGCCGTCGCCGACGCTTCGGCCAAGGGCCGAGACCAGGCCGCCGGACGCGATCTGTCGGCTTTCGCGACGGGTTAGGTCCTATCGACATTCAGCTCATTTCTATCCCGCTCATCCCGGCGAAACGGAGTTCGGCGCAAGCCAATGCCGGGACCCAGCCGCGTGATCTCGATGGCAGGCTTACGTGCCCTTGGGCACGGCTGTGATAGCCGAAAGCAGGACCGCGCCGTGCCTGGAGGCACGAATTCTGACCAGCGGAGCCCTACGAACTGGGTCCCGGCATTCGCCGGGATGAGCGGAATTTTGGGCTGGAACCTGAATGTCGATTGGCCCTAGTCCTGCGAACACCCCCTTCCCCTGAGACAACCTTCCCTCGCCCGCCCCACCCGGCCATGATGGCTCAAACAAAAGGGAGAGCGTCGAAGTGCTGGAAGGTCTCAAGGTCGTCGAACTGGCCACCTACATTGCTGCTCCCGGCGCCGCGGCCATCATGGCAGACTGGGGCGCCTCGGTGATCAAGATCGAGTCGCCCAAGGGCGATCCGATGCGAATGTTCTTCGACGCCTTCGACACCGGCGAGAACGACAACCCGGTTTTCGACATGGACAACCGCGGCAAGCGCGGCGTCGTCCTCGACATCAGCAAGCCGGAAGGCCGCGAGGCCGCCCTGAAGCTCGTGCGCGAGGCCGATGTCTTCCTGACCAACAACCGGCCTGGTTCTCTCTCCCGTTCCGGCTTCGACTACGAGAGCCTGAAGGCGGAAAACCCCCGGCTGATCTACGCCAGCCTGACCGGCTATGGCCTGGAAGGCCCCGACATCGACAAGGCCGGCATGGATGTGGCCAGCTTCTGGTCGCGCTCGGGCGTCGCCGCCATCACCGCCCCCAAGGGCGTCGAGCCCTTCCCGATCCGCACGGCCATGGGCGACCACATCACCTCGATGGCCACGGTGTCGGCCATCCTGGCGGCGGTGTTCGAACGCCAGACCACCGGCGTCGGCCGCCTGGTCGAGACCAGCCTGCTGCGCACCGGCGTCTATTCGATCGGCTCCGACATGGCCATCCAGCTGCGCTTTGGAAAGTTGGCCTCGACCCGGCCCCGCCATGCGGCGGTCAACCCGCTGGCCAACTTCTTCAAGACCGCGGACGGCCGCTGGATTTGTCTGCTGGTCCGTACCGGCGGCGTCGACTGGCCGCAGATCGCCAAGGCCGTCGGCCATTCCGAATGGGTGGAGGACGAGCGCTTCCTCAAGAACCGCGACCGCCGCCTGAACGGCGAGGCCCTGGTCACCCTGATGGACGAGGCCATCGGCGCCATGACCCTTGAGGACCTCACCGTCCGCTTCGACGCCGAGGATATAACCTGGGCGCCGGTCCAGACCCCCCGCGAGGTCGTCCAGGACGAACAGGCCATCGCCGCCGGCTGCTTCGCCGAGATCCCCGACGGCAAGGGCGGCTTCAACAAGACCCCCGCCTCCCCGGCCCGCTTCCCGGGCGCCGAGGATGGCCCCCGCGGACCGGCGCCGAAGCTGGGCGAGCACACCGACGAGGTGCTGGCCGAACTGGGCTATTCACCAGACGCCATCGCCGCCCTGCGGTCAGCCGGAGCCGCAGCTTAGCGGCGAGTGAAAGTCACGTTTTTTCAATGGGTTAATGAATATGTCTAGACATATTCATGCCATGTGGCTGCAGGACCTGATCCGTCCACCGGAACAGGTCCTGACCCGACGGGCGGATTTGTCGGTCTCCGGGTCGATCGCTGTCGTCCAGTGGTTGGCCTTCGGGCGGACAATAGCCCGGCTATGGGTCGCTTATTGGCTGGTAATGGGTGGCCCTTAGCTACTGATTTATTTGACGAAACCGATCCCCGAATATCCCACCACGCCTCGGTCGCGGTACAATGGTCCACCGCTTCGATAGCGATCAGGCCTCGGGCGGGATCCGCTTGGCCGGATTGGCCAGCGGCCGTTGGTTCACCTTCCGGCTCACGGTCTCGGTCGCCGCCGCCAGCCCGGGCTCGGCGAACAGGGTCTGCACCTTGGCCGCCTTGTTCGGCTGCCCGGCGATCAGTCTGGCCCGCGCGTGATCGGCGGCCCGCTCGGCGGCGTTGACGGTGGTGACGGGGGCGAGGGGCTTGGAGGTCATCGCCTAGGGCTCCGTGGGGTGGCTGAGGACCGCGCCGGCCTTTGACAGACGCAGGATCGAGAACGGACGCGCCACGGTCATGTTCCCCATCATCTCCGACTCGGTCAGCGGCAAGGTCAGCAATTGCCCGGCCAGATCGCCCAGCGGCCCGACACTGGCCGTACGCACCTTCTGGTCGAAGCTGGCTTCAATGGCCTCGCGCCAGCTGAGGCGGGTCGAATGCAGGCCGAGCAGAGCCGACTGCATGACCGCCTGATCCACCTGGCCCCAGAACTCCGCCTCGCCGGTCTTGCCGGCGGCGGTCTTGAGCCGCTCGATCTCGCCCATGGTCAGGATCGCCACCCGGCGGAAAGCCTCGGCCGTGAACTCCTCGTCCGCCCCATAAAGGAACCGGTCCACCGCCCCGTTCTGCGCAAAGGACCGCACCACCACCGGATTGTCCCGCCCGACCCGCTCGGCGTCTGCGATGCGGTATTTCAGGAGATCGCCGATCAGCCCCATGACATGCAGTTCGATATAGGCTGGCGACACCTCGTCGGCCCCGAACCCGGCGATCACCACGCCGGTGTAGCGTGCGCCCGTCGGCATCCAGTTTGTGATCAGGCCGGTGCGCACCGCCACCGCCAGACGCAGGCGGACGTCCGGCCCGATCACC
>JANPKF010000038.1:0-5931 GCA_031425895.1 Caulobacteraceae bacterium
GGCTGGCTGGTCGCCCCCGCTGACCTGCGCGAGGCCGCCCGCGCCTACGTCGGCAACCTGTTCCTGACCGCGCCTTCGTTGAGCCAGCATGCCGGGCTGGCGGCGATGAACGATATCGACGAGCTCGAAGGTCATGTCGCCAACTACGCCCGCAACCGCGATCTGCTGTTGGCGGCCCTGCCGAGCCTCGGCCTCACCGCGATCGCGCCGCCGGACGGCGCCTTCTACATCTGGGCCGACATTGGCCATCTCACTCAGGACAGCATGGCCTTCTGCAAGCGTCTGCTGACCGAAACAGGCGTGGCCACGGCGCCGGGCGTCGACTTTGACCCGGTCGACGGCCACCACTTCATCCGGTTCAGTTTCGCCGTCTCGACCCCGGAGATCGAGGAAGCGCTGACCCGCCTTGTCCCCTGGTTTGCGGCTCAGCCCGTCAGTTGAGAGCGGCCGCGCCTGGACCCTCAAGGTCGAGGCGCTGGATGTCGGCGATGATCGCGTCCCAGTCGGCCAGGCCCTGAACGTCCCCCAGCGCCGCGTATTCCGCCGCCCGCAACATGGCGATTGTCTCGGCGTCGCCGCCGTACTGGGCGATCAGGGCGAGGGCGGTGGTTCGGGTCGACGACATGGGCCTTGATCTGGTGCGCGCGCCCGAACGGTCAAGACCGCGTTGGTGTAGGGCGCTGCCCCGCCAGGCGCTCGGACTCATTGGATTCTCCCGAAGGGCGACCTGCCCCCCGCTACCTCGCTGATGTCCTGCGCGTGCGCCTTGATACCGATCAAGGTGCGGGACGCCGAAGCCGCCAAGATGGCTGGCGGAGGCGCCCATGTCCGTTCTGAAGATCGTCCTGCTCGGTATGCTTCGCTACCTGGTGCTGTTCCTGGCCATTGGCCCGATCATCGGCGTCATCCTGGTCTGGGCCTGGATGGCCGTGCATGGCTTGAGCCCGGATCGAAACGAGATCTACGACCGGGGCAATCTGTGGATGGGCATCATGATGGTGACCGCCGGCGTCGGCATCGCGCTTGAGCTGGTGCTCACGCCGCTGCTGCGGGCAGATACCGGCCGTCGTCACTGGGCGCGTCGCAAGGGCGACTAGGCGGCGGGGAGAAGGCTTGGCCTTCGCCCCGCGCCTGTTGTCGGCCGTCAGGCGGCCGGTTGATCGCCCTTCATCGTCGTGGTCCTGGCCGGGCCGAGACCGCCGGCCTTGGCCTGTTCCATCAGTTCTTCCTTGCGGGCGAACATCCGGCGGCCCAGCTCGTCCATGTCGAGGCCGGCCTTGCGGGCCTGGCTGAACATGCCCTCGACCCGCTTTTCCTCCTCCTCGACGTGGTGCTCGATCTCTTCGGACAGCACCTTGACCTTGGCGTCGTAGAAGTCGTCGTTCGGCCCACCGGCCTCGATCTCGTTGATCAGCAGCTTGGCGCCGTCATGCTCGACGTAGGCTTCCTTGAGCAGGTCCTCTTCGATCTTGCCCTCGCAGGCGGGATAGAAGATTTCCTCCTCGATCATGGCGTGAATTTTCAGCTCCAGGCAAATCTGCTCGGCCAGCTTCTTCTTGGCGCCGTCGCCCTTGGCATTCTCGAATTTCTCGAACAGCTCCTCGACCTTGCGGTGATCGGCCTTGAGCAGGGCGACGGCGTCGGGCGCGTCGTCGGCGGTGAAGGTCTTTTCCATGGGGGCTCTCCTCGACAGGTGTTCGGCGAGCAAACACGCAAGGTCGCGGACTGTTCCCCGGGCAGGATCAGTTGGGAATCGATCTCAGGAACTAGGTCGACGATCCGACACAGTAAGTCGACAGCAAGTCCGGCGCTTGCCGGCCCTGTGTCAGGCCGCTTCTTCAACCTTGAGCGACGCCTTGAGGTCCTTCTTGAGGAACTTGCCGCTGGCGTTGCGCGGGATGTTCTCGCTGAGGAACCAGATGTAGCGCGGGGCCTTGTGCTTGGCGATCAGGGCGGCGACGTGGCCGCGCAGGTCGTCAGCGCTGGCGCTGTGGCCGGCCCGCAGCAGGATGGCGGCGGCCACCTCTTCACCCAGACGGTCGTCGGGAACCCCGAACACCACGGCCTCGGCCACGGCCGGGTGGCGATAGACGGCGGCCTCGACCTCGGCGCAGTAGACGTTCTCGCCGCCGCGCAGGACCATGTCCTTCTTGCGGTCGACGAGGAAGATGAAGCCCTCCTCGTCGATGCGGGCGACGTCGCCGGTGTGCAACCAGCCGTCGGTGATGGTCTCGGCGGTGGCCTCGGGGCGATTGATGTAGCCCTTGATCACGCTGCTGCCGCGCACCCACAGCTCGCCGACCTCGCCGCTCGGCAGGGTGTTGCCGAAGTCGTCGACCACCTTGGCCTCGAAGTTGGGCAGGGCCCGGCCACAGCTGGCGGGCTTGTCGACGAAGAAATCACCGCTCAGTGAGGTGATGACCCCGCAGGTTTCGGTCATGCCGTAGCCGGTGTTGGGGCGGGCGGTGGGCACGGTCTTGTCGATCTTGTCGACCAGGTCCGGCTGGATCTGCGCACCGCCGCCGCCGACGCTGAGCAGGGAGGAGGTGTCGTACTTGGCGAAGTCCGGATGGGTGACCAGTTCGCGGGCCATCACCGGCACGCCGCTGACCGTGCTGATGCGCTCGGCCTGGACCAGTTCCAGCGCCAGGGTGGCGTCCCAGCGGTACATCAGCACCATCTTGCCGCCCATGGCGGTCGCGGCGTAGGCGCCGCAGTTGTTGGCGGTGACGTGGAACAGCGGGGTCGTCACCAGAACGGCCGGCGGCGGCGGCGGGTTGTCCGGGTCGGGCACGACGCCGGTGGTCATGGCCAGGACCATGGCTCCGGCCTGGCCCGAGAACAGCATGTTCATCAGGTTGCTGACGCAGCCCCGGTGGGTCAGCTGCGCGCCCTTCGGGAAGCCCGTGGTGCCGGAGGTGTAGAAGATGCAGGCGTCGGAATCAGGATCGACGGTGACGTTCGGCATGGCGCCGCCGTGGCCGATGACCTCGGACCAGGGCGTGCCGCCGGCCGGGGTCTCTGTGCGCACGGCCACCACATGGGCGCCGGCCAGCATGTCGGGCTGCTCGGCGATACGGGCCAGGCGCTCGGCGTCGGCGAACAGAATCTTGGGCCGGGCGTCGCTGAGGCCGAAGGCCATCTCGGGCGCGGTCCACCAGGCGTTCATGCCGACCACGGCGACGCCGATGCTGCAGGCGGCCCAGTAGATCAGCATCCATTCGGGGTAGTTGCGCATGGCGATGGCGATGCGGTCGCCGGGAACCACCCCCTGGGCCATCAGCCAGCTGGCGATCGACGCGGTCAGCTGATGCGCCTGGCCGTAGGTGATGCGCTCGTCCTGATAGACCAGGTAGTCGCGCTCGGCGAACTGCAGGGTCGCGAGCCACACTTCGCGCACGCTGGGCGGGGCGTTCTTGAAGCCACGAATCCACTGGCCGCCCACGTCCATCTCGACGATTTCGAAGGCCCCACCGGGACCGGTGAGTTCGGCCCAGGCGTGATTCAGCTCGGCGTAGTGCATAGGGGGTATCCGTTTCCTGGGGTCCGCGGCTCTTGATGGCCGTTGGTTATCAGCGTTCACGATAGACGAGGCGCACCATCCGGCGCCAGCCCTTCCAACGTTTTAGTCCAGGGCTTTCGCCACAGTTTCAGGGTGAGAAAAGACCAGCAGTCGCCCGGCGTCGGCCAGGCGCACGAACCGGGCGCCGGGCAGGATCCTGGCCCAGGCGGCGTCGGCTTCGTCCAGGTCGTACAGCGGGTCCTGGGCGCCGGTCATCACCGTCCAGTGGCGCGCGTCGTCCAGTGGCTCCGGGGGCGGATTGGAGGCCTGAATGGCCTGCTCGGCGATGAAGCCCTCCACCCGGCCGGCGCAGAAGGTCCGCAGGCCCCGCCAGTAGTCGGCGAAATTGCGGGCGTCCTCGATGGCCGCGAGGTCGGCGGTCGAGCCCTTCAATGCGTCGATCAGGTGGCGGCGGATGTCGCTGATTGGAAACAGCCGGCCGCTCATTCTGGCAAGCTCGCGGATCAGGTGCGGCCGGCGGCGGGCGATCGACTGCACGAAGTAGTAGAATGTGGCCCGTCGCCGGGCGTCGGCGTTCACCGGCGGCACCGAGGTCATGACGACCCGCCCCGCCAGCTCCGGCCGCGTCGTCACCAGTCGGCGCACGAACCGAAACCCGCCGCGCACGACCAGATCGGCCCGGTCGACCTTCAGCCGGCCCATCACCAGCGCAAGGTCGGCGATGGCCTGATCGGCGGCGTCGTTCTCGCCCGGACCGTCGGTCAGGCCAAAGCCCGGTCGGTCGATGGCCAGTGGCCGTCGACCGGCCCGCTGTAACATTTCGATCAACCTGGTCGGGGCGTGGCGTGAGGAGAAGTTGGTGTGGACGATCAGCACCGGCCGACCGCCCTTTGGGCCATAGTCGCTGTAGGCGATGACGCCGCCATCCGGCCTGGCGGCGAAGGCGGTCGGCTCGAGCGTTTCGGGCGAGCCGACGACGTCGCCGTGGGTTGCCTTGACCAGCGTCGACAGGCTCATGGCGTCAGCGACGCGGCGGCTGAGGGCCCCGGCGTTGCTCACCCCCGCCGACAGGAAGATGTTGGCCAGCTCCTTCTTGGCCAGCGCCTCTGACATGCCCAGCGACCTTGCCGCCTCAGCCCGGCCCGCCCCCTGCGCCACCGCCATGGCCAGCGCCGCCTGGCGAGCGTTGAGACCCCAGAGATCCTCCAGCAGGTCCTCGGCCTGATGGTCGCTGGGCAGGACCCCGAAGGTGTGGTGGATCACCCGGGTGATCAGGGCGGTCAGCTTGCGCACCCCCATCCGGGCCATGGCGTCCGCGGTGAGGGTGCGGGCCGTTGCATAGGTGATGCCGATGCTGTCAGCGGCCGTTCGCAGGTCGCCCTCGCGGACGAGGGCGGCGACCAGCCGGGCCTGGCCGGGCGTGACGCCGTATGCGGCGCAGGTCTCCTCGAGCGCCCCCTCGGCCCGCCAGCTTCCGGCGGTGAGCAGCAGGCTCCAGGCTCCCGGCCGGTCCAGCGCGGCGCGCGCCGCGGCGGGCAGGCGCCATTGGCTGGCTGCCGCCACGGGGGCGAAGGCGACCGGCATGTCCTGGCCGGACGGGTGGCGCCAGTCGAAGACCACGACACGGCCCTCCCGGGCGGCGGGCAGGGAGTCGATCATCGCCGCCAATGCGACGTCGGGCTCAGCGAACAGGCCGTCGGCGTGCAACGGGCGCGCACGCCGATCCAGAACGGCCGCCGACAGCCGCTCGGACCGCACCAGCGGCGCGAAGCGGCCGAAATCCAGATCATCGTCGCCGGGGCCCGGCGCCGGCATGTTGGCGCCGGCCAGTAGAGCCGCACCTTCTCGAAGCGCCTGGGAATCCTTCATCGCTCGCGACCGTATCCGGTTTGAGGGGCTTGCGAACCGCCTGCTATGCGCCGGTTGCAGCCGCCCGGGCCGCGCCTTCGACGCGAGCGCGGTCCATCAGGCGCAGGGTCGAGGTGGCCTTGGCCAGCACCTTGCCGGCCGAATCGGAGAGCCGGCCCTCCATGAACACCGTCGACTTGCCGCCGCCCTCGATCCAGGCCTCGGCGAACACCCGGCCAGGCCGGGCGGAGGCGAAGAAACTGACCTTCAGCTCCAGGCTCATCGGCACGATGCCCTCGCCGTGCCTGGCGATCAGGGCGTGGGCCATGGCTGCGTCGATCCAGCCGGTGACAAAGCCGCCCTGCACCACGCCGCCGGAATGGCACATGTGCATGCCGGCCTCGTATTCGAGAATGGCGCGGCCTTCCGGGTTCATCTCGATGCGGCGCACCAGGCCGAAGGTGGTGTTCAGGTCGTTGGCGAAAGTCGGATCGTCGGCCATGTCTGCCCCTGTGAATCTGTCATCAGTCTAGCCTGCTGCCGCAAGGTCGCTGCAACAG
>JANPKF010000039.1:0-13325 GCA_031425895.1 Caulobacteraceae bacterium
TCCTATCTTAACGCACGTGCGACTTCCGACCCGCCCGCTGCGGGGGATACTCTGGTTGACTAACTTGGTTGATGTGGGCCTTTATTCGTAATCCTGAGTAGCGGCCGCAGGCCGCGTGTCGAAGGACGCAAACCCGCTACCCCTTTGGCGCCTTGGCCAGCATGTCCTCGCGCCAGCCGATCTCCTGCTCGATGAGCTCTTCCGACGCGATGCCGGCGAAGTCCTCGGGCTCGAAGAAGCGGCGCAGTTCGATGGCGCAGTCGACGTCGCCATCCTTGAAGTCGGGACGCGGAACCTTCGACAGCCACATCAGGGCCTCGTCCCAATCCTTGACGTTGAGCACCCAGTAGCCTCCGATCAGCTCCTTGGTCTCGGCGAACGGCCCGTCGGTGATCACCCGCTTGCCGTCCTTGAAGGAGAGCCGCGCTCCTTTTGATGACGGATGCAGGCCCGCTCCATCGACCAGCACGCCCGCGGCGATCAGCTCGTTGTTGAAGTCGCCCATCCCCTCCACCTGCTCGGTGGTCGGCATGACGCCCGCTTCACTGTCGGCGGTGGCCTTGACGATCATCAGAACGCGCATGGAAATCTCTCCCGTTGGAGGCCTTCAAACGGCCGGTTCGCCCTCAGGACGCACGGCTGCGGCCCAGGCCGACATTTTTTCCGCGAAGTTTCTTCAGGCCCGTTTGACCGACAGGATCTTCACGTAGGCAGCCAGCATCTGGCCGACCATGGCCGGGCTGTCGGCCTTTTGCGACTTGGGCATGACCAGGATGCGCTTGATGATGTCCATGCCCTCCACCACCTGGCCGAAGGCGGCGAAGCCCGCATTGTCGCCGGTCGCGGCCGGGTTGGCGTCGAGATAGCCGGCGTCGCCGACGCAGACGAAGAAGTCGCTGGTCCCCGTGCCCGGCGCATAGCGGGCCAGGCTGACCGTGCCGTCGACATGTTTCAGGCCGGTCTGGGTGGTCGGTTCGTGGGCCACCGGCGGGATCGGCTTGCCGGGCTTGGCCCCGCCCTGGACCAGGCCCATCAGCGGATTGGAAGACACCGCCATGCCCCGATAGATCTCGCCGCCGGCGTAGCGGCCTGCGTCGACGTATTTCAGGAAGTTGGCCACCGTCAGCGGCGCCTTGTCGGCCGCCAGTTCCAGGATCAGCGGGCCCTCGGCCGTGGTCATGGTGACGCGGACAACGCCCGGCGTCGCCGTCTGGGCCAGGACCGGTGTGGCGGTGGCGGCGGCGAGGCCGGTCAGGACAGTGCGGCGGTGCATGGATATCTCCTCGAGGCGAACCCTAGCCCGAGGTTCGTCCGCCTGACTACCGCCGGATGTTGGCGATAATCTGCGCGGCGAAATCCACGTCCGCCTCGGTGTTGCGGAAACTGGGCGTCAGCCGCACATGCCGCGTCGAATAGGGCGCCGCCGAGCCGATCACCTTGGAGCTGCGCAGCCGCCGCACCACCGCATCGGCCGACAGGCCCGGCAGGTCGAAGCTGACGATGCCGGCGCTCAAGCCCGGGTCCATCGGCGTGCGCACCACCACATGCGGCATCTGGCTGAGCGCCAGTTTCAGCCGGCTGGCCAGGGCGCGCGTGCGGGCCGCGATCGCCGCCTTGCCGACCATGCCGTGAAAGGCGAAGGCCTCGCTGAGCGCCCAGACATGCTCGAAGGCCTTGAAGCCGCCCGGCGTCATCCGCGCCCCGGTGGTCGCCCCGGGATCGTAATTGCCCAGCCAGGCGCCGTAGGCGTTGGGGGCCAGGAAGCTGGGGATGGTCGGCTCGAAGCGGGCCAGGCTCTCGGGGCGGAAGAAGACCACGCCGGTGCCGCGCGGGCCGAAGATCCATTTGTGGCAACCGGCGGCCAGAACGTCGGCGCCCATCTGGTCGAAGGTGATGTCCTCGACCCCGAAGCCATGCACCCCGTCGACGATCAGCAGCACCTTTCTCGACGGGTCGCGGGCGGCGTTGACGCTCTTGAGCGCCTGGGCGATCTCGGGGATCGGCATCTTCAGGCCGGTCGAGCTGTGCACCCAGGTCAGGGCCAGCACCCGGGTGCGCTCGGTGATGGCGGCCATCAGCCGGCCGACGATCTGGGCTTTGCTGGCCGTGGCGGCCTGGTCGAACAGGCTGATCTTCTTCACCGTCGCCCCGCTGCGCCGGGCCGCCAGCCGCAGGCTCTCGTGGGTGACATAGTAGTCGTGGGTGGTGGTCACGATCTCCTCGCCGTAACCGACGAGCAGGCCGTTGTAGACAAGGCCGATGCCGCTGGTGGTGCTTTCGGTCAGGGCGATGGCGTCAGGATTGGCCCCGAAATAGAGGCCGGCGGCGCGCCGCGCGGCGTTCTGCAGGGGGCGGTTGTTGGCCTCCAGATAGGTGACCGGATTGGCGTCCAAGCCGTCGCGGTGGCGAGCGATGGCGTTGCGCACGATGCGGGGGTGGCTGGCGAACAGCATCGCCGAAAGGTTTACCCAGCTCCAGTCGAGCGCCCACTGGCCGCGCACCCAGTTCCAGTCGACGGTGGCCGGCGCGGGCTCCATCGGCGGCGGCGCCGTCGGCTGGTCGGGCCCAGCGAAGTCAGGATCGCTGTCCGGCGGATCGCCCGGTCCGGGGGCCTGTGATTCCTGCGCCAGCGCAGCGCCGGCGGCCAGGGCCAGACCGGCTCCGCCAAGAAGACTTCGGCGGCTGACGGCGCCGGCTCGCGTGTTGTCGGACATAACCCCTCCATCCCCGTGACCAATCTTGCAGGCCAGATCGCCCAGAGCATCAGGTTTCTGCCCGGGCGAGAGTTCCAGGCGCGTCGGTCCCCCTTTCCTTCCCCTCCGTCAAAGCGGCAAGGTCAGGGTGCGGGAGAACAAAACCATGACCGACACCCTTCGAATTCCGGACGAGATCGCCTTCAAGGCCGTCGATCCCAAGGCCTATGCCGACGGGACGGTGCATGACGCCTTCCGCTGGCTGCGCGCCAACCAGCCGCTCGGCCGGGCCGAGCTGGAGGGTGTGGAGCCCTTCTGGCTGGTGACGAAACACGCCGACATCCTCGAGATCAGCCGGCAGAATGACCTGTTCCACAGCGGCGATCGGCCGACCACCTTCACCACCAAGGAAGCGGAAGCGGCCGTTCGCCAGATGACCGGCGGTAGCCCGCACCTGGTCCGCACGCTCGTGCAGATGGACGCTCCCGATCACCCCAAGTACCGGGTGATGACCCAGTCCTGGTTCCTGCCGCAGAACATCCGCAAGCTGGAGGATCGCATCCGCCAGATCGCCCGCGAGCATGTCGACCACATGGCGCAGCTCGGCGGCGAATGCGATTTCGTCAACGAGATCGCGCTGTTCTATCCGCTGCGGGTGATCATGGAGATCCTCGGCGTGCCACCGGAAGACGAGCCGCGGATGCTGAAGCTGACCCAGGAGCTGTTCGGGGCCCAGGACCCGGAACTGAACCGGGACCGCAAGGAGACCATGGATGTCGCCGCCGCCATGGAGATGATGCAGAGCGTCATCGCCGACTTCTTCATGTACTTCAAAGGCATCACCGACGACCGCAAGGCCGATCCCAAGGACGACGTGGCCAGCGTCATCGCCAACGCCCGGATCGACGGCGTGCCGATCAACGACTTCGAGGCGATGAGCTATTACGTCATCGTCGCCACCGCCGGCCACGACACCACCTCGTCCTCGACCGCCGCCGCCATCTGGGGCCTGGCGGCGAACCCCGAGGAGTTCGCCAAGGTCAAGGCCGACCCCTCGCTGATCCCCGGCCTGGTCGATGAGGCCATCCGCTGGATGACGCCGGTCAAGCACTTCATGCGCTCGGCCACCGAGGATGCGGAGGTCGCCGGCCAGAAGATCGCCAAGGGCGACTGGCTGTGGCTGGCCTACCCGTCGGGCAACCGCGACGAGGAGGTGTTCAGCGACGCCGACGCCTTCAAGGTCGATCGCAAGGAAGGCAAGCACCTGGCCTTCGGCTACGGCGCCCACCTGTGCCTGGGCCAGCATCTGGCCAAGATGGAAATGCGCATCCTGTTCGAGGAAATGCTGCCGCGGCTGAAGAGCCTGTCGCTGAACGGCGAGCCGAAACTGGCTCAGGCCAATTTCGTCGGCGGGCCCAAGACCCTGCCCATCAAGTACGAACTGGCCTGAAATCCTCCCTCCCCTTTATGGGGAGGGACAGACCGCGTTGCGGTCAGGGTGGGGGACTCAAGAGAAAGGGCGCCAACCTTTGAGGTTGACGCCCTTCATCTTACGACCCCACCCGTCACGCTTTGCGTGACACCCTCCCCATAAAGGGGAGGGATGGGTGAAAACGGTCTTCCTTAGTTCGGCTTCGCGGCTTCGGCGGTGTCCGACACGGCATCACCGGCGGCCGAGACGTCTTCGCCGGCGCCCTTGACGGTGTTGCAGGCGGCGGTGGTCAGGCAGGCGGCCATGGCGGCCAGAACGATCAACTTGCGCATACGGAATTCTCCTGTTGGGCGCCCGGAACCTGGGCGTGGAACTTGCCCGTCAACAACGCCGCGTCGCGACCTGAGTTCCCCGGCCCTCAAGGCCTTTCTGCGGACTGCGCCAGCGCCGAGGCCAACAGGCCCGCCAATCGCTCGCCACGCTCCCAATCGTAGCCCTGCACGGTCACCAGATTGTGGGCGATGCCCTGGAGGCCGCAGACCAGGGTCTCGTAGAGCGCCTTTCGCGCCGCCGCGTCAGGCTCGAACGGCTCCAGGGCCGTGAAGAACAGGCTGTACTGATCCAGAACCCCGCCCGACACGAAGCCTTCCACCTCGCCCGGCGTGACCTCTTCGGCCATGAAGGCGATCCGGTAGCGGTCGGGATGGTCCAGCCAGTAGCGGACGTAGCCTCGGGAAATCTCCAGCAGCCGGGCATGCGGCTCGGTCACCCCCGCCGCCCGGTCAGCGAGATCGGCGAAGAGCTCATCGAAGAAGCCGCGCCACAGGCGCTGCAGAATGGCCGGCTTGCCGTCGAAGTAGGCGTAGAGGGTCATCGGCGCGCAGCCGGCCGCCTGGGCGAGCCGGCGCATGGAGACCCCGGACACCCCCTCCTGGCGAAACAAGGCCTCCGCCACCCTGGCGATCTGGTCGCGACCGGCCGCCAGGTCGGCCTGGCTCAGAATCGGACGGCCACGGCCGCGCGGGGAATCGGAGGGGGGCATGGGTGCAGCTAAGGCGGCTTGACCTGCCGAGGCAAGTTAATTAAATAGAACGCGTATCAAATAAAAAGGCGCGGCGATGACCCACACGACAGAGGCCGGTGCGCGGTCGAATTTGAACGCTCTGGCTTTGCGGACGGTGCTGGTTCTTGCCGGCGGATTGATCGCCCTGACCGGCATCAATGTCGGACTGGGCGGGATCGAGACCCTCGGTCTGCAGGGGGCCCACGACTTCTTCGCGGTCACCGACAAGGCCATGTTCCAGGCGCAGGACAGCCATGTTCGATTTCTCGGCGGACTGTGGCTCGGCGTGGCGCTGGTGTTTCTCGCCGCAGCAGTCCGATTGAAGGTCTTTCGTGTCCCGCTTCTGGCCTGTATCGGGCTGATCGTGGTCGGGGGCCTGGCGCGGTTCAGCGTCCTCGATCCGGCCGTGGTCTTCGGCCCGGCCGTCGTTGGCTCCCTGGCGGCCGAACTGGTCGTCATGCCATTGCTGGCGTTCTGGGTCTGGCGTTCCCGGACCTAGTCGACCGACTCCGGGGTCGGGAACACCAGGGTCACGGTCAGGCCGCCCGCCGGGTTGATGGACATCTCCGTGCGGCCCCGAAGTTGGCGTGAAAAGGCGGTCATCAGTGTGCGGCCGACACCCTTGGCTTCGAGCGTTTCCATCGGCGGACGCAGCCCGCCGCCATCGTCGGAGATGTTCAGCGTCGCCTCCGGGCCGTCGACCTTGAAGTCGACCGTCAGCGTCCCGCCGCGATCGGCCAGCCCATGCTTCTGGGCGTTGGTGATGGCCTCGACGGCGAACAGGGCCACGGGGGCCAGCTTGTCGGGATCGATGATCAGGGGATCGGCACGCACCTCGAGCCGAACTGTGCCGTTGGCCGTCTCGGTCATCATCAGCTGCGCGGTCAGTTCTTCCAGGAAGGGCCGAAGGTCGGCGTGGCGCAGGTCGCTGCCTTGGTAGAGGGCGCGGTAGATGAGGGCCAGGGCGGTGATTCGCTGGCGGGTATCGTTGATCGCCTGGCGGGCTCCCGGGTCGGTCAGGGCCCGTTCCTGCATCGACAGCAGGGAGGAGATGACCTGCAGGTTGTTCTTCACCCGGTGGTGGATCTCCCGCAGCAGGTCGTCCTTCTGGGTCAGGTTTTCCTGCAGGGTGGTGTCGCGGGCGACGATGGCGGCGGCCATCTCATCCAGGGTCTCGGCCAGCTGGCGGATCTCGGGCGGCGCGGCCTCGGCCTGCAGGGGGCGGACGGTGAAGCGGCCGCGGGCATAGATGTCGGCGATCCGCTGCAGATAGACGATCCAGCGCACCACCGCCTGATCGGCGGCCCAGAACACCGCCAGCAGGCCGACGCTGAAGGCCAGCAGCGGAAAGACCAGCCCGGACAGGGGGTCCAGCCAGGAACTTGAAAAGATGCCCTTGGACGGCGCCGAAAGCACCACGAAGAGGTCGCCGTACAGGGGCGCGATGGAATAGACCCGCTCACCGTCGGCCGCGCCCGAGGCGGTGATCAGCGCGCCTTCGGGCCCGCGGGCCCGGTTGATCCAGGCGACGGGAATGACCGGAAAAGCCCTGGCGCTCGAGGACGACAGGATGGCGCCCTTGCCGTTGACCAGGGCCACTTCCGACTCCTCGGGCAGGGCCCGGCCCTCGGTTTCCGGCGCCAGGCTGCTCAGGGGGATGACGGCGGTCAGGACGCCGTCGGCCTGAGGCCCGGCCCGCACGGAGGCCAGCAGAACCGGCTCGGAAGCGAAGGTGCGGCTGGCGTCGACGACGGTGGTTTCGGCCTTGCCGTTGAACAGGTCGCTGAACCAGGGCTGGTAGCGGCGCTGCGGGTCGGCCGGCACGGTGTTGGCGGCGCAGGAGACGCGCCCCGTCGGCTCGAAGCGGATCAGATTGGCGTAGCCGGGCAGGCGCTTGGTGATGTCGTTCAGCTTGCCCGCGCAGCTGAAGCCGATGACGCCCGGCGCCAGGGTCTCAAGCAGTACTCGGCTGGCCTCCATGCGCGCCGTAGCGTTGGCCACGCTGCGTTCGGCGGCGTCCTGCAGTTGCTGGCGCTGTTCGGCGGCCTCTCGGCGGAAGGAGAGGGCGGACTGAACCGCCCCCAGCAACAGCACCGGGATGAGCGCCAGGGCCAGGGCCCCGGCCAGGCGCGCGCGGATGGTGCGGGCATCGCCCGCACCTCTTGGACCCATAGCGGACGCGACCGCTTCCTCGGGATCACCCTGCCCGGGCCGTCCGCGAAAGAACCGCCTCACCGCGAGGCGGCGCTCAGGCGTTCGGCTTCACCCAGAATGGATCCCATGGCCTCGCCGGCCGCGCGCCCATCGCGACCATAGGCGCCGGCTTCGAGGATACCCTGCACGGCCTTGCGGGCGCGGCTGACCCGGCTCTTCACCGTGCCGACCGCGCAGCCACAGATGTCGGCGGCTTCCTCGTAGGCGAACCCACCGGCCCCGACGAGGATCAGAGCTTCACGCTGTTCCGGCGGCAGCACGGCCATGGCCTGGCGCAGTTCGTCCAGGGCGACAGGCGATTCCGGATCGTCCACCGCCATCAGGGTGCGTTCGGCCGCTTCCTGGTCGAGCTGCGTCGAGCGCCAGGACCGGCGCTTGTCGCTGTAGAACTGGTTGCGCAGGATCATGAAGGTCCAGGCCTTCATGTTGGTGCCCAGCTGGAAGGAGGCGCGGGCGTCCCAGGCCTTGATCAGGGCGTCCTGGGCCAGGTCATCGGCCTGGGTGGCGTCGCCGGTCAGGGTGCGGGCAAAGGCGCGCAGGTGGGGGATCAAGGTCACCAGATCTTTCTGGAAGACTTTGTCGCGGGCGGCCCCGGTCAGGGAGGCCAGCTCTTCGGAGGTGCTCAAGTCAGCGATCCCCCGATTTGTCGCCACTGTCGGCGCGACGCAGGATATCCAGGAATTCGTCGGGCACCGGTTCGTTGACGATCTCATCGAACATCTGGCGCAGTTTGACGCCGATGGCGCGCTGGCGCAGACGGGCTTCGTCGAGCCCCTCGGTGGCGGCGCGGCGGCCGGGCGGAGTTTGTTGCTGATCGATCATGCCATCGGCGCCCGAAGGCGCAGCTTCCCCGTACTTGCTGGTTCTGTCCCGCTTCAACGCAGTCCACCCCCTCAGGTTCCATCGTCCGATTGGAGAAGTTCCATCGACGATGTTGACGCAAAGTTCCAACGCGTGGAACCATCGTTGCGTTCCACCCGTTAGAAGCCCAGGTTCATTGCGGTCGCGTCCTGGCGCGCCTGTCTCTGCGCCTTATGCTTTTCGAAGACAATTATGAGACGGAGGGGTCATGAGTCTTCTCGCCCGACTGGCGCCGCATCTTCCTTACGTTCGCCGCTACGCGCGCGCCCTGACCGGGAGCCAGCAGACCGGCGACCAGTATGTGCGCGTCGCCCTGGAGGCCCTGGCCGCCGGTGAACAGACACTGCCCGATCAGTTGTCGCCGCGTGTCGCCCTGTATCACGTGTTCCACGCCATCTGGGGCACCTCCGGGGCCCAGCTGGAGGATCGCAATCCCGACCAGGAAACCGGCGGCGCCCCCGCCGACCGCCTGATGCGGATCGCCCCGCGCTCGCGCCAGGCCTTCCTTCTGACGGCGCTGGAAGGCTTCACCCCCAGCGAGGCGGCCCAGATCCTCGACACCGGCTATCCGGACGTCGAGCGCCTGATCGCCCAGGCCCAGGCCGACATCGACGCCGAACTGGCCACCGACGTGCTCATCATCGAGGACGAACCGGTCATCGCCGCCGACATCGAGGCGCTGGTCCGCGAACTCGGTCACAACGTGATCGATATCGCCGCCACCCGCACCGAGGCGCTGGAAGCCATCGCCAAGAAGAAGCCGGGTCTGGTCCTGGCCGATATCCAGCTCGCCGATGGCAGCTCGGGTATCGACGCGGTCAAGGATATCCTCGGCATGATCAACGTGCCGGTGATCTTCATCACCGCCTTCCCCGAGCGCCTGCTGACCGGCGAGCGCCCGGAACCGACCTTCCTGATCACCAAGCCCTTCCAGCCGGAAACGGTGAAGGCGGCGATCGGCCAGGCGCTGTTCTTCCACCCCGGCCGGCAGAAAATCGCCGCCTAGACCCTTTCAGGTTTTGATGTACGCATCAAAACCTGATCAAAAGGGTCTAGAATCAAACATTTAGAGCACGTCCGGGCGGCGGAACCGCGTACACTTCCGCCTGACGTGCTCTAGTCTGGATTGCAGACACAAAGAAGGGGCCGTCCTTGCGGGCGGCCCCTTTTTCGTGGGCTGGCGGCTTCAGGACGCCGGGTAAGGCCTGGTCGGGCCAGGGTCGGCGGCCGGCGGCGTCGCCTGGCCCTGGACATCCTCGCGGGTCGGCGGAACCTGGGTCTTCTGGGCGTCGCTGAGGTCGCCCGATCGCATGCCCCAGGCCGCGAACAGCGCCACCGCCGCCAGCAGGGTGGAGGCCAGCAACACCCAGAAGGCATGCCGGCCCCAACGGCCCTGACGGACCTCGGTGACCGGAATGTGGACGTGGTCGCCCTCGGCGTCGTGAGTGACTTCCGCCATGTGCGGCTCCTTCGAAGAAAACTGCGCCGACCTGTCGACGCCCTCGGTCAGGAAAACGCTTGCGAAACAACGACGTTCCCGAGGCATGGCGCGCACCGCCGCCCGGCCCTCGAAAAAGTGCGAAAAATTCGCGCTCGCCGGGAACGCAATATCGCGAGTGGTGTTTTCTCTTTGCGGAGGCGGCGACGCCCCCCCCGACTTGAGGCTGACCACAGTCAGCCTGCCGTCTCCGCACCCCAATTCTCGATGATGCAAAACTTGAAAAGGGCGAATCCGAAAAGCGGATCCGCCCTTTTTTCTTGCCGCGTCAGTCCCGCGCCCTTCTCCGGATCATCGGGAGAAGGACGCCTCCGTGGAGCTGGTTCAGCTCGCAGGCGTTGACAGACGAAGGGTCACTTCGGCCCGGCGACGCAACGGCGCGGCGGCGCCGGCCGCGGTCACGGACCCGCTGTCTCCAGCCGCCGTCACCTTCACATCCTTCAGGCCGTAGCCGTTGAGGGTCTTGGTGACCGTCGCCGCCCGCTGTTCGGACAGCCGCATGTTCGCCTCGGCCGTACCGACCGAGTCGGCCAGGCCGTTGACGTCGACGCGGTCGACGGTGCAGCCCCTGGCCTGGCTCGCCGCGCCACGCAGCACCGCCTTGCCTTCACGGCCGATCACCGCCGACGCCGGCTCGAAATAGATGGCGACGTTGATGTCCTCGCAGGGCGTGAACCGGGCGACCTCCGTCTTCGGCGTCGTCTTGCAGGCGGCCAGCGCCAGGGTGGCGACACCCAGGACCATCAGGTTGCGAACGATCATCTCTACCCCTCCATGCCCCCGCCCCGTGGTTTACGGGCGGGCCTTGAAACCCATCAGCCGCGCGGCTGGCCGTTTTCCCAGAAATAGGCGCCGCGCTGGCTGTCGAAATAATAGTACCGGCGGTGCTTCTCGTCGAAGTACTGCCGTCTGTTGACGGCGCCGGATGGTCGGGGTGGCGCGGCCATCCGCTCTCCCGCCGGCGGCGGGGGCGGCGGCGGAACACTGGCGCAGGCGGCGAGGCCCAGAAGGGTGACGCTGGCGACCAGGACCGCAGACAGACGCACGAAAAACCTCTCGGGCAGGCGGAGGGGATCGCCCCATGGCGCACCCCGTTTCATACCCAACGCTGTTAAACCGTCGCAAGTTCCATGTCGGGAACCCGCCGGAACTTCCATCCTTCGACTTCCGTTCTGCTCCGGAACCCGCCATCGTACGGAGACAACCATGAAACTGTTCCAGAACAGGGCCCAGACGGCCACCGAACACGACCATGCCCCCATGCAGGGCCACAGCGACGCCGAGCTGCGCGACGCCTATGAACGTGGCCGCAAGGAAGAACGGGCCCGCCATCGACGCTCGCCCTTTCTGGTGATGGGCCTGGTCGCCGTCGCCCTGATCGGCGGGACCTCGCTGGTTCTGGCCGCCAAGGAGGGCTCGTTCCGTGAGGGGGGCGCGTTGATGGACGCCGGGGTCAGCACCGCCGCCCGTGAGGCCGTGCCGACCATCCGCAAGGGCGCCGAAGCCGTGCAGGACCAGCTGTCGAGCGACGCCGACACCGCCACCAGCAAGCCGGCGGGCTGACCGATGACGGGGGGCGAGACGCCGGTCCGGCGCAAATCAACCACCAAACCGAAGTCGCCGGCGCCGCCGATAGCCGCGCCGGCAGTGGCTCGTCGCTCGGTCGAAGGCATCCGCAAGGTCGAGGTGATCGCCAACCCGCTGTCGGGAAGCGTCGGTCCCCACGCCTGCGAGGAAGCTGCGGCGATGCTTGAGGCCTACGACCTGGACGTCAACGTCCAGCGTTGCGAGTCCGGCAAGCTGGAAGAGATCATCGGCCGGGCTCTGGCCGCCAAGCCGGACCTGATCGTCGTCATCGCCGGCGACGGAACGGCCCGTGCCGTGGCCGAGGCCGCGGGACCGGACGGCCCGCTGGTCGCGCCGCTGCCGGGCGGCACCATGAACATGCTGCCCTTCGCCATCTACGGCCACACCACCTGGGCGGAAGCGCTGGAGGCCATCCTGACCGATGGCGTCGAGAAACATATTTCTGGCGGCACGGTCGAAAAGTACAGCTTCTATGTCGCCGCTATTCTCGGTTCGCCGGCCCTCTGGGCCCGGGCCCGGGAAGCGGCCCGTCATGGCAAGCTCTGGCTTGCCATCCAGCGGGCCCGTCGCGCCGCCCAGCAGGCCTTCACCGGCCGCCTGCGCTTCACCCTCGACGGATCCGCCCGCCAGAAGTCCGAGGCTCTGACCTTCATGTGCCCGCTGGTCTCCAAGGCCGTCGACAACGACACCATGGGGCTGGAGGCCGCCGCGCTCGATCCCACCGGGGCGGTCGATGTGTTCCGGCTGGCGGTGGCCGCCGCCGCCGGCCAATGGCGGCGCGACCCGTCGGTCAACGTCACCGTGGTGCGCCAGGCCTACGCCTGGGCCGGCGGTCCGATCCCGGCCATCCTCGACGGAGAGTCGGTGCGGCTGGGCCGCACCGCCGTGGTCCGGTTCAAGCCCAATGCCTTCCGGGCGCTGGTCCCGCGAGGTGTTGGAGCCGACGCGTGACGGTGCTTCGCCTGTTCCACGCCTCTGATATCCATTTCGGCGGCGAGAACGAGGCCGCCGTGGCCGGCGCGGCCCGGTGGATGGCTGACAACCCTGTCGACCTGGCCATCCTCTCCGGCGACCTGACCCGCGAAGGTCAGCCTTCGGAGTTCGAGGCTGCCCGCGCCTGGATCGACACCCTGCCCTGCAGGGTGGTGGTCACGGCCGGCAATCATGACGTTCCCTATTTCAACATTCCCTACCGCGCCCTGATGCCCTGGAAGCGGTTCGACCGCTGGATGGGCGACCTGAAAGCCCCGCCGCCGACCCCGGGGCTGGCCTACGCCGGGGTCAACACCGCCCGCGGCGTGCAGCCCAGGGCCAACTGGTCAAAGGGCCAGATCAGCCAGGCCCAGGTGCGCAAGGCGATCGGCCGGGTGCGGAGCGGGGATGACGGCGCCCTGAAGCTGGTCACCTGCCACCATCCCCTCATGGAGGTGCTGGGAGGGCCGATGACCGGCAATGTCTGGGGCGGCCGGACGGCGGCCGAGGCCTTTACCGCCTCAGGCGTGGACATCGTGCTGACCGGCCATATCCACACGCCGTTCGTGAGCCCCTATCCGTTCGGCGACGGCCGGACCTACGCGGTCGGCGCCGGCACCCTGTCGATCCGCGAACGCGGCGTGGCGCCCAGCTTCAACTGCCTGGAGGTGGAAGCCGAGTGCGTGACGGTCACCGCCATGACCTGGCAGGGAACACACTACGAGCCGCATCGGACCTGGCGGGTGGACCGGCGTATCCCCGAAGCCGCCCCTTCCCTGTCGGACGCGGAGTCAGAGACCGCGCATCAGTCCTGAGATCTCGGTCTCGCCGATCGCGCCCAACGCGTCCGCGACGGCAGACCGCGCCTCCGGCGGCTTGTTCTGGCCCAGCTTGGTGATGCCCTCGAAGCGGTCGAGCGTCACCTCGTAGGCGACGATCATCTTCAGCAGGCTGTCGAACCGGCCCTCGCCCATCTTGTCGCGCTTCCACATCGGCTTGGGCAGG
>JANPKF010000040.1:0-3037 GCA_031425895.1 Caulobacteraceae bacterium
GGAGGAGACCCCCACCTCGTCGGCGATCTTGCGGATCGTCGCGCCCTGATAGCCCTCGGCCAGGAAGATGCGCTGGGCCGCCTTGAGGATTTCCCCGCGCCGCATGTGCCCGTCGCCCTTCGGCTTGCGGGCGGAGCGTTGCGGCTTCTTGAGAACCGTCGTCACCTGGTTGTTTCCCCTCAGTTCGATCCCCGAACGGAACACTAAACGGGAATCACTTGAGCCGCGCAACAGCTTCAAGGGTCCGGGAGGATACTGGACCTTCAACCCCCCTGCGGCTAATGCCCGCCCATGAGCAACCCGCGCGTCGCCGACGCCCCCATCCTGCTGACCACCAAGGGCTGGGCCGACTACGGCCTGATCGACAGCGGTCATGGCCGCAAGCTGGAACGCTACGGCCCCTACAAGGTCGTACGGCCGGAGCCGCAGTGCCTGTGGGCGCCGCGCCTGTCGAAAGAGGAATGGGATCGGGCCGACGCCGTCTTCGATCCCACCGACGAGGACGAGAACGGCCGCTGGCAGTTCGCCGGCCAGCCGCCCGTGCTGTTCCCCCTGAGCTGGCGAGAGGCCAAGTTCAACAGCCGCTTCACCAACTTCCGCCACCTGGCCTTCTTCCCTGAGCAGGCGGCCAACTGGGAGTGGCTGGACGCGCGCATCCGGGGCGCCGGGCGCCAGCTGACCGTCCTCAACCTGTTCGGCTACACCGGCGTCGCCAGCCTGGTCGCGGCGGCGGCGGGGGCGAAGGTCACGCACGTCGACGCCTCCAAGAAGTCGGTCGCCTGGGCCCGCGAGAACGCCATCCTGTCCAAGCTCGACGAAAAGCCGGTCCGCTGGCTGGTCGAGGACGCCCGCAAATATGTGCAGCGTGAGCTGCGCCGCGGGGCGCAGTACGACGGCATCATCCTCGACCCGCCCAAGTTCGGGCGCGGCCCGACCGGCGAGACCTGGCGCCTGTTCGAGGACCTGCCGGAGTTGGCGGAGCTCTGCACCCAGCTGCTCAGCCCGGACGCCAGCTTCATGCTGATGAACGCCTATGCGGCGCGCATCTCCGGCGCCGCGCTGTCCGGCCTGATGGCGGATCAGTTGAAGGGTCGCGGCGGCGTCATCGACTGGGGCGAACTGGCGCTGGAACAGGAAGACGGTGAGCGCCGCATCGGCCTGTCGTTCTTCGCGAGATGGGCCAAGTGAATTTCAGACAGGTAACATCCCTGTCGAACGAGACGGTCAAGCACGCCCGCGCCCTGCACATGCGCAAGACCCGGGAGGAGAGCGGCCAGTTCCTCGCCGAGGGCCTGAAGATCATCACCGAAGCGGTCGATCAGGGCGTCGCGCCCGACGTGCTGCTGTTCGGCAAGGCGGCCGCCAACCACCCCCTGCTGATCCGCGCCGCCGAGGCGACCACGGCCGCTGGCGGCGAGGTCATCGAGGTGACGCCCGAAATCCTCGAAAAGATCGCCCGCCGCGACAACGCCCAGCCGGCGCTGGCCATTTTCAAGCAGCGGTTCGTGCCGCTGGAGAGCCTGCGGCCGACCTCGAACGTCTGCTGGGTGGCCATGGACCGGGTGCGCGATCCGGGCAACCTCGGCACCGTGGTGCGGACCGTCGATGCGGCCGGCGGCGGCGGGGTGATCCTGGTCGGCGACTGCTGCGACCCCTATTCGGTCGAGGGCGTCCGGGCGACCATGGGCTCGATCTTCGCCGTGCCGCTGGCGCGAGCGACGGTTGAGGAGTTCCTGGCGTGGCGCGGGAACTGGCCGGGGTCGGTGGTGGGGACCCTGCTCACCGCCACGGTGAACCACCACAACGCCGACTACCGCAACCCGACGCTGATCCTGATGGGCAACGAAGCCCAGGGGTTGCCACCGGAACTGGCGACCGCCTGCGATGTGAACGTGAAGATCCCGATGCGTGGCCGGGCGGACAGCCTCAACCTGTCAGTGGCGACGGGCATCATGATCTACGCAGTGACCGACCGGCTCCTCTGATCCCTTCTCCCAGAGGGAGAAGGTGGCCCGAAGGGCCGGATGAGGGGTTAGGAACGGTGGACTTCCGGAAACACCGTAACCCCTCACCCGGTCCTGCTGCGCAGGACCGACCTCTCCCTCTGGGAGAGGTAAGGAAAGGCTGTCACGTCCCGCGTGGCTTGGCCCGCGTCGTCGCCGCAGCCTTCCACGGCTCCTCCGGCCAAAGGTGCCGGGGATATCGCCCCTTCATGTCGGTCCGCACGTCCTTCCAGGACCCACGCCAAAAGGCCGGCAAATCCCGCGTGACCTGAATCGGCCGGTGCGCCGGCGACAGCAGGGCCAGCACCAGGGGGACGCCGCCGACGCTTGGGTGCACCTCGACACCGTAGAGTTCCTGCACCCGCACCGAGATGGTCGGCCCGGCCTCGGCGGCGTAGTCGATGGCCAGACGCGAACCGGTCGGGGCGGCCCAGCGGGCCGGGGCGGCGGCGTCGAGGCGTTTCTGGACGTCCCACGGTATCAGGGTGCGCAGAGCGTTTTCGAGGTCGTGGTCAGTCAGGCTGGCGAGCGTGCGGCGGCCTTCGAGGATGGGCGCCAGCCAGTCGTCGAGCCCGACGATCAGCGCCGCCTCCGACAGGTCGGGCCAGGACGGGTCCTGGGCGTGCAGGAACCGCACACGCTCCAGCAACGATCCGGCACCCTCCCCGATCGGCAACGCCGACAGGCCTTCGCGGCGGACATGGCCCAACAGGGCGGCGGCGATCATCGCCTTGTCGGGCTTGTCGACCAGACGATCTTCCAGCACCAAGCGATCGAGACGCACCAGCCGGCGGGCGCGGACCTTGCCGTCCGGCTCGATCTCCAGCCGGTCCTCGTTGGTGAGACGTGACGAAAAGGCGGCCCGCAGAGTTTCCGGATCGAGTGGCGCAGCCAGCAGGATGCGATCGCGGGCCGCGCCGCCGCCCAGTTCGCCAATCGCCAGCCAGGGCTCGCGCGCCAGGGCGTCGGTCGGTTCGAGATGCGCGCCCCGGCCGCTGGCTAGTTGAAACTCGCCGCCCTTGCCACGCGCCTTG
>JANPKF010000041.1:0-5193 GCA_031425895.1 Caulobacteraceae bacterium
GTCGGCAAGTTCCTGCGGCTGTTTACCGACCTGCCGCTGGACGAGATCGCCCGGCTGGAGGCCCTGCCCGGGGCCGGCATCAACGACGCCAAGAAACTATTGGCTGACGAGGCCACCCGGATGCTGCATGGCGAGGAGGCCGCACGCGCCGCCCGTGACGCCGCCACCCAGGCCTTTGAGAAGGGCGCCCTGTCGGATGACCTGCCGACCATCGAGATCCCGGACGCGGTGCTGGCGGAAGGCATCATGCTGGCCGCCCTTGCCGTCGACGCGGGTCTCTCTACCTCCCGGGGAGAGGCGCGCCGCCTGGCCCAGGGCGGCGGACTGCGCGTCAACGACGTGCAGGAGATGGATGGCATGAAGCTGATTACGCCGGCCGACCTGATCGACGGAGTCGTCAAGCTGTCCCAAGGCAAGAAGAAGATCGTCCTGGTCCGGCCGGTCTGACAAGCGACACGGGGACACCTCGCGCCTGCGAAGCGCGATGTGTCCCCTCTTCCGGAGCGGATGAGATGACCACCGAGCTGAACCCCGGCGACAAGGCCCCCGACTTCGACCTGCCCACCGACACCGGGCGGGTCAGCCTGTCGGCCCTGCAGGGTCGCACAGTGGTCCTCTACTTCTATCCGAAGGACGACACCCCGGGCTGCACGACCGAGGGCAAGGACTTCAGCGATCTGTCGGATGACTTTGCGAAAGCCGGCGCGACCGTGATCGGCGTCTCCAAGGATACCGTCGCCAAGCACGGGAAGTTCCGCGCCAAGCATGACCTCAAGGTCGAGCTGGGCTCAGACGCCGACAGCGACGTCATCGAACGGTACGGCGCCTGGGTAGAGAAGAAGCTCTACGGTCGCGAGTACATGGGCATCGACCGCTCGACCTGGCTCATCGACGGTGAAGGCATCGTCCGCCGGGTATGGCGGAAGGTGAAGGTCGGGGGTCATGCAACCGAAGTGCTCAAGGCCGCACAGGACCTCTGAGACACGGCGTGCGACGTTCTGACGCCGGACTGCCACCGGAAAATGACCGTTGAGTAACTGTGGCGATTTCGTCGCGGGCATTAACCAATAGAGGCAGGAACTCGCCGAAACGGCCCAGGACACTGGCGTGCTTGCGGTCCATTGGTTAACCGTTGAGCGTTAAAGGAAATCTGCGCGCCGGGATCACCCGCGAGACGCGAAGGCCCTTGCGCCAATTCCTGACATGACGGCATATCGCCCTCGGACGTAAATCCGGGTGTCGGGGGCTATGGCGTCAACACGGTTGCGGCGAGTTCGAAGGGCTCTGGAAGAGCTGTTTCCTGAACGGCATCTCTATGTCCGGTCGGGCGGCGAAATGCGCGGTTACGTTCTATCCACCGCCAAACAGATGGCCGCCGCCGGCGTCGTCGCCATGGTGTCCCTGTGGCTGGGCGTCGCCACCGCCGCCATGATGGTCAATGCTATGTCGGCCGGCGCTTCGGACCAGGAACTGGTTCGCCAGAAGGCCTATTACGAGCGCGTCAACGCCGACCGGCAGGCTCGTCTCAACAGCGCGATGGCCCAGCTCAACGCCAACAACGGCAGCTTCGCCGAAATGGCGGTCTCGGTCGAAAAGCGCCATGCGGCGCTGGCCCAGCTGTTCCAGGAGTTCAAGGGCGTGCCCGGCGCCGCCCAGGCCCTGGCCCCGACCAAGCCCCGCCTGATGTCCAACAATCCGGTCGAACGGGTCACCTACACCCGCATGGACCAGGAGCGGCTGATCGACGCCGCCGACAACTTCGCCAAGACCCGCGCCGAGCGGCTGCGCGCCGCCTTCCGGCTGGCCGGCCTGACGCCCGAGGGCTACGCCGGACGCGGCAGCTCGCTGGGCGGACCGCTCATCGACTCCAAGGACCCGCGCGCCCTGGCGGCCGTTCTCGACGTCGATGAAGACTTCGCCCGCCGCATCCAGCGGGCCAGCACCAACATGAGCGACATGCGCGGCCTGACCCAGGCGGCGCAGAACCTGCCCTTCTTCCGGCCCACGGGGGCCGCGGCCGTCTCGTCCAGCTACGGCGTGCGCCTCGACCCCTTCACCCGGCGGCCGGCGTTTCACTCGGGCCTCGACTTCCCGGGCGGCTTCTTCACGCCGATCTTCGCGACGGCGCCGGGCGTGATTTCGTTTACCGGTGTTCGTTCAGGCTATGGCAACACCATCGAGATAGACCACGGTAGTGGCTTCAAGACGCGCTACGCTCACCTTCAAGGCATCTCGGTGTCGGTGGGCCAACGCGTCGGTGTCGGGCAACGGATCGGAGCCATGGGCTCCACCGGTCGCTCGACGGGGCCGCACCTGCACTACGAAATCTGGGTCGCGGGGCGTCCCCAGAATCCCAACCGTTATCTGAAAGCCGGTGAATATGTTCAGCAAGCCCGCTAACAAGCCTGCCGCCACGCCTGTGAAGTCGGCGACCCCGGAGCCCGTCGTGGCCCCGGCGACCGCCGCCTCGGCCCTGGATGCGCCCAAGCCCAAGCCCAAGGTGGCTTCGCTGATCTCCAGCGGCATCACCATCGAGGGCGGTGTCACCGGCGACGGCGAGCTGCAGATCGATGGCGTCGTCCGCGGTGACGTCCGCGTCGGTCGCCTGACCGTCGGCGAGACCGGCCATATCGAAGGCAGCGTCTACGCCGAGGCCACCGAAGTCCGCGGCCGCATCGTCGGTTCGGTGACCGCCAAGCAGGTTCGCCTCTACGGCACCAGCTACATTGACGGCGACATCACCCATGAGCAGCTCGCCATGGAAACCGGCGCCTTCTTCCAGGGCCGCAGCCTGAAGTTCCAGCGCCCGGCCGCCCCGGCCCCCGCGCCGCAGCCAGTGTCGAACCCCGCCCCGTCGGGCCTGGACATGCCCAAGCCGATCGTCTGATCCGATTGACGGTCTGAATTTGGGAAAGCCCGGTGGCTCGCTACCGGGCTTTTTCTATGCCGTGGGACGGACGAACTCGCCGCGCCGCGCCCGGACGAGCAGCCATGTGCGCTCGACGCCGTCATAGCCGCCGCCGGTATCCTGTTCCACGGTCAGCTCCGACCAGGTCGCGGCCCGCCGGAAGAGGAAGGTCAGCAACTCAGCGCTCGGGAAGTTGTAGTAGCGGCTGAGGGCGTCACGGCCGGGCCCGTCGCCGGCCTTGAAGCTGGCGAACAGCAGGCCGTCGGGCCTCAAGGCCCGCCAGACCCGGCCCAGAACGTCGTGCAGGCCGTCTATCGGCACATGCAGCAGGCTGGCGTTGGCCCAGATGGCGTCATAGCGCCGCTCCTCCTTCAGGTCCTCGAACTTCATCACCCGCACCGTCCGGCCCAGCCGCCGCGAGGCCTCGGCCGCCAGGGACGGAGAACCGTCGACGGCGGTCACCCGCAGGCCGGCGGCGGCCATCACCTGCGCGTCATGCCCACCGCCGCACCCGAGGTCGAGCACGCTGGCGCCGGGGCGCAGGGCGGCGATGAAGCCTTCGAGTTCACGGCTCCCCTCAGCCTCCCGACGGGCGGCGTATGCGACGGCCTCACGGTCGTAGAAGGCCAGGGTTTCGTCGTCGTGTCGCTCGGGCGTCGGTTCGGCGTCATGCATCGCGGCGGAGAATCCTGAGGTATGGTCGGTGCGCAACCTCGAAGGTCTCATCCGTGTTCGAACTCGACAAGCTCGCCGTCGCCGAAGTGGTCCAGACCGAGCGGGCGGCGCGTGACCAGGGCCAATGGGCGCGGATGGCAGCCTGCTTTCATCCGGACAGCGTGGTCAGCATCAGCTGGATCGAGACCAGCGGGCCAGATTTCGTGGCCGCGTCCGAGAAGGCCTTGGCCTCCGGCATGCGCCACCTGCACCAGATGGCCCCGACCCTGGTCACCCTGAACGGCGACCGGGCGCTGGCCGAAAGCGGCGCGGCGATTCTGCTGGGTGGGCGGATCGGCGGGGTGGAGGTGATGGTCACCAGCCATGCGCGGATGCATGCCCGGGTCGAGCGGCGGGACGGGGCGTGGAAGATCGTCCGACTGGGGGCGGTGTATTTCGAGGACGCGATGGCGGCCCGGATTCCGGGCGAGACGCCGGTGCTCGATGCCGCGCGACTGGCGGGGTATCGGCCGAGCCTGCGGTTCCTCTCCTATCTGCTCGAGGAGGGTGGCAAGACGCCGAGGGCCGATCTGGCCGGGATTGATCGGCCGGACCTGGTCGAGGCCATGCTGGGCGCCGATCAGGCCTGGCTGGCCGGTTAGGTCGGCAGGAACTTCAGCGCGACGCCGTTGTTGCAGTAGCGCAGGCCGGTCGGGCGGGGGCCGTCATCGAACAGATGACCCTGGTGACCCAGGCACCGGGCGCAATGATACTCGGTGCGGATCATGCCGAGGCCGATGTCGCGGCTCTTGCCAATGTTCTTCTCGATGACCGTGAAGAAGCTCGGCCAGCCGGTGCCGGAGTTGAATTTCCACTCGGAGCGGAACAGAGGCAGGCTGCAGGCGGCGCAGATGAAGGTCCCCTTGCGGTGCTCCTTGTCGAGCGGACTGGTCCCCGGTCGCTCCGTGCCCTGGCGGCGCAGGACGTCATAAGCGGCGGGCGACAGGCGCTTGCGCCACTCGGCGTTGCCGATACGGCGGAAGGGTGAGGCGGCGAAGTCCTTGTCGGCTGCAAAGGCCGGGCCGGCGACAAGGAAGGCGGCGGAGGTGACGAGGAATTGGCGGCGAGCGAGGGTCATGACGAAGGATATGGAGCGCGCCGCGCCGTCAGCCACTCACCGTCGCGCACCCTTCCGTGAGGCCGACGTGACCTTGCCTCCGGGAAGAGGTCACTTGCGCCATTCGTAGCGCACGTCGGGGGTCTTCTCTTCGTTGCCGTCGCCGTCGGTGAACCCGACGGCGACAAAGCCCAGGCGCTCGTAGAAGGCCCGCGCCCGGACATTCTGCTGAAAGGTCCACAGGTCCAGGACCGCCACGTCGGTTCGGAAGAGCTCCAGAAGGCGAGACCCGTGTCCTTGGCCCTGGGCGTCCGGATGTACGAACAGATGGTTAAGCCGTCCCTCGACGCCGGCCGCGTAAGCCGCCAAACCGCCCTGTCCGTTCTCGATGACCCAGACTGTCTGGTTCGGCAGCATCTGGCCGCCGAAGAAGGCCAGGTCCTCTTCTCGCGTGTGGATGTCTGGCAGGTTGGGCAGGTTCGCCCACTGGCTGACGCGATAGAGGGCGGCGATG
>JANPKF010000042.1:0-2577 GCA_031425895.1 Caulobacteraceae bacterium
TTCTCCACGGCGCCGATGAAGTAATGGCTGCAGGTCGGTTGAAATCGGCACTGCCGGCCGACGATCGGGCTGAGGGTCCATTGATAGACGCGGACGGCGCCGATCAAGCAGTACGTCGGCAGCCGATAGAGAAATCGCAGCGCGTTCACGGCTTCTTGTCCAGCCGCAGTTTGCGGGCGATGCGGCGGGCGAGTTCGGGCAGCGATTTGTAGATCGCCGCGAAGTCGCACTTGGCGCCGGCCTTGGGGCGGAAGACGAGATCCATGCCGACCGCGAGTTCGGTCCGCTGCAAACGAAACGCTTCGCGGATGCGGCGTTTCCAATCGTTGCGAATGACGGCGTTGCCGACTTTCTTCGATACGCTCAAGCCGAGGCGCGTGACTTCGAGGCCGTTCGCGGCCGCGTTCACGACGAGAACGTCGTCGGCCGCGACTACCTCTCGGGCTGACCGTCCCGGTCGCCGTGCTGGGCGAGCCCAGGGTGCTTGCTGCGCTCCCCGTGCTGCTCTCGCTGGGTCTGCTGTCCAGCGCCGCCGGTCTGTTGCTGACCACTCTTCTGTTCCGCCTGCTCGGCCCTCGCCGCACCCGCGTCCTGGCCCAGGTTCTGTCGGCCCTGATCGGCGCGGCCGTCTTCCTGGCCTTCCAACTGCCCAACATCATGCGCGGCGTGGACTCGAACTACAGCCGCATGAGCTGGCTTCGCCCCTACATCACCGGGGAGGACCATATCGATCTGCCGCCATACGCGGACCTGCCGGCGCGCGCCGCGCTGGGTGAGCCCGTCCCCCTGCTCATCGTCGTCGGCTTCTGCCTGGCCGTCTTCCTGCTGGTCACCCAGGGTCTGGGCCGCCGCTTCGCCCGGGACGCCTCCGTGGCGGTCGGTAGTGACGCCTCCCGGCGCAAGGCGGGCAAGACCCGCGCCTTTGCGGCCGGCGCTTTCGCGGCCACGCTGCGCAAGGAAATGCGCCTGCTGTTTCGCGATGTCGCGCTGTTCAGCCAGGTGCTGCTGCGCGTCTTCTACATGCTGCCGCTGGCTTTCCTTTTCGTGCGCAACGCCAGTACAGGCAGCAGCCTGCTGTTGCCTGGCGGCGCCGCGGCCCTCGCCCTGATGGCCGGCCAGCTGGCGTCCAGCTTCACCTGGATCACGGTCTCGGCCGAGGACTCGCCGGAACTTCTGGTCGCCTCCCCGACCGCCATGTCGGTGATCACCCGCGCCAAGCTGTGGGCCGGGCTGATCCCGACCATCGCCCTGGTAGCGCTGCCGATCCTGGCCGTCGGCTTCTGGTCGCCCTGGATCGCCTTCGTCGCGGCGGTCGGCGCCATCGCCTCGGGATGGGCCAGCGGCATGCTCAACATCTGGTATCAGAAGCCCAGCCGCCGGGCTGATTTCCGCCGGCGCGGCAATGTTCACTGGCTGCTGGTCATTCCGATCCTGCTGATCGGCGGCCTGATCGCCGGGGCGACCTTCCTGGCCGCCGCCGGCATGCCCTGGGCCGTTGTTCCCGCCGTTCTGGCGGCGGTCGGCATGCTGGCTCTGCGCAGATCGGACGAACAGATCCTCGAGCGGCTGCGTAGCCTGGACTGACCCGGCGACTACTGCGCCGCCGGCTTCGCCGCCCCGTCTTCCTGCTGTTCGAACGCTTCGATCTGCTTGGTGGTGTACTCAGGCGACTTCGTGAACCGGGCCAGCAGGTTGTAGAACACCGGCACGATGAACAGGGTCAGGATCGTCGAGATCATCACCCCGAAGAAGATCACCACCCCGATAGTCTTGCGGCTCTCAGCCCCCGCCCCGGCCCAGAGGACCAGGGGAAGTGCGCCAAAGCCGGCGGAAATACTGGTCATGATGATCGGGCGAAGACGCAGGGATGCCGCCTCGATTACCGCCTCGCGGATCGTCCGGCCCTGGTCGCGCATCTGGTTGGCGAACTCGACGATCAGAATCCCGTTCTTCGCGGCGATACCGATCAGGATGACCAGCCCGATCTGACTGTAGGTGTTGATCGTCGAGCCGGTGATCAGCAACCCGAACAGGCCGCCCAGCGCCGCGAGCGGCACCGTCAGCATGATCACCGCCGGGTGGATCCAGCTTTCGAACTGCGCCGCCAGCACCAGGAAGACCAGCAGCAGCGCCAGGCCGAACGCCAGGCCGACAGCGCCCGACGCCTCAAGGAAATCGCGTGCCTGGCCGCCCCAGGCGATGCTGACCGAGGAGCTTTCCTGCTTGTCGGCCTCGGCTTTCAGGAAGTCGATGGCGTCGGCGACCGTATAGCCCGGGTTCAGCTGCATGGTCAGGGTGATGGCCCGCAAGCGATCCACACGCGGTCGATCAGGCACGTCGCCGCGCACGGTCGTTGTGACCACGCTGGACAGCGGCACCAGGGCGCCGGATCCGGACCGGACATACAGGGTGTTCAGATCGTCGATGGTCCGCCGCCGTTCCAGGTCGGTCTGGACGATGACGTTATATTCCTGGCCGTTCTTGATGTAGGTGCCGACCCGGCGTGAGCCGAACATCGTCTCCAGCACCCGGCCCACGGACTGGGCCGAAACGCCGACGGCGGCGGCCTTGTCGCGG
>JANPKF010000043.1:0-3242 GCA_031425895.1 Caulobacteraceae bacterium
GAGGGGGCGGAGATCGCGCACCTCAATCGCGCCGTCATTTTTTCAGATGATTTGAGGCATTCCGAAGAGGCGGAGCGCGAGCTTTTCGCGGCCCTTAGTCTCAAGCCTGACTTCACCGCTGCGATTCTCAATCTCGGCAACCTGTTCGAAGATCGGGGAAAGCGGCAGGAGGCGCAGGACGCCTATCTCCGGATCCTCGAGATTGACCCCTCTCATGTCGAAGCGCTTGCCCGTGCCTGCAGCCTGAGAAAGGCCATTGGTCCCGGTGATCCGGCAGTGGCCAAACTGGCCGAAGCCTTGCGCCGCACCGACCTGGGCGCTGGTGATCGCGCCAGTCTGGCCTTTGCGCTGGGCAAGACCCTGGACGACGTCGGCTCCTATCAGGAAGCCTTTGCGGCCTACCAGGGCGCCAATCGCCTTAGCCGCGCGTCCGCCCCGGAAAGCACTTACGATCGGGCCGCGCAGGAAAGCTTTGTCGACGCCCTGATTGCGGCCTTCCCCCTCGACGCGCCGAAACCCCGGCCGGTTTTTGGCCAGAAGCCGCCGATCTTCATCTGCGGCATGTTCCGTTCGGGCTCGACCCTGATCGAGCAGGTCCTGGCAAGCCACTCGCGGGTGACCTCCGGAGGCGAACTTGATCTGTTGCCATCCTTGATCACCGAAACCGTGGTCCCCTATCCGCAAGCGGTGGCGGGACTTCGCGACGGAGCCTTCGCGCAGCTGGCCGGACGCTATCTGGAAAACATCCGGCGCATATTTCCGGCGGCCGATATCGTTACTGACAAGCGGCCTGAAAACTTCGTCCACATCGGCATGCTCAAGCGGATGATGCCGGGGGCCCGAGTGGTCAATACGGTTCGAAACCCGCTGGACAATGTTCTGTCGGTCTACTTCCTGCAGCTCCACACCCGTGTCGGCTATGCGCTCGATCTGGAGGATATCGCCCACTACCTCTCGCAGGAGCGGCGCTTGATGGCCCACTGGAAGCAGCTGTGGCCGGATGACATCCTCGATCTGGACTACGACAAGTTCGTACAGGATCCCCGGCCGCTCACCGAACAGCTGTTGGCCTTCTGTGGCCTGGAATGGGAAGACGCAGTCCTCGACTTCCACCTCACAGACAGCGACGTGCGAACGGCCAGCGTCTGGCAGGTGCGTGAGCCGCTTTACCGCCGTTCGTCAGGCCGCTGGATGAACTACGAAAAGCAGCTGGGGTCGGTGAAAGCCTGGCTGGAAAACCAGGGGCTTATCTAGCCGGGCAGCACGCCGGTCAGATCGTAGCCCGCCGCCGAACCCTGATCGACCAGGGTCTGTCGGTCCTGCCGCCCGGCCAGGGCCTGGCCGACGCTCCAGGTGACGATCGAGCGGGTGCCTGACCGGCAGAAGGCCAGCACCGGCCCGTCCGCACCATCGACGGCCTCGCGGTTGAGGTCGACCTGGTCGGGCGTCGGGCCGCCGCGCACCGGGATGTGGACGTAGTCCATGCCGGCGGCGCGGACGGCGGCTTCCATCTCCGCGCTCGAGGGCTGGCCCGGCGCCTCGTCGTCTGGGCGGTTGTTGATCACCAGCTTGAACCCGCGGGCGGCCGCGTCAGCCATATCTTCAGGCGCCAGCTGCGGGGCGACGGCGAAATCGGGGGTCACCTGACGGATATCAGTCATGCTGCGTTCATCCTGACTTGGGTTTGATTGACAACATCGTTGTGGGCCGCTCTCTACGCAACGCCGCCTGGCTTCGGCCAGACGGGAATCCTGAATTTTTTGGAACGTGACAGCGCCGCCGAACTGAAGTCTGTCGTCGGAGTTTGCGTTCCGGGGCCCTGAGGGGCTCACCAGTCGAAGGCCGTCATGCTCCGATTTCTGTCCCGACGCCTGCTGGTCGCCATCCCGACGATGTTCCTCGTCGTCACTTTGGCCTTCTTCATGATGCGCGCCGCCCCGGGCAGCCCGTTCGTCAACGAGCGCCAGATGACGCCCGAGGTGCAGAAGGTCGTGGAGGCCAAGTACGGCTTCGACCGGCCGCTTTACGTGCAGTACGGCCTCTATCTGCGCGACGTGGTGAAGGGGGACTTCGGGCCCTCGCTGAAGTACCGCGACAAGACGGTGCTGCAGATTCTGGCCGAGAACTACAAGGTCAGCCTCTGGCTGGGCCTGTCCGCCATTCTCGCTGCCTCGATCATCGGGGTGTTTCTCGGCGTGATTGCGGCGCTTCGGCAGAACAGGGCCATCGACTACGCCACCATGGGCATCGCCATCCTCGGTGTCTGTATTCCCACCTTCGTCACCGCGCCTCTGCTGGTGCTGGCCTTCGGCTCGATCCTCGGCTGGTTGCCCATGGCCGGTTGGGGCTGGACCAAGGTGGCCGGGGTCGAGTTTCCCAACATCAAGAACATGATCCTGCCGGTCGCCGTGCTGGCCCTGCCGCAGATCGCCATCATCTCGCGCCTGGTGCGGGCCGGCATGATCGAGGTTCTGCGCTCCAACTATGTACGAACCGCCCGCGCCAAGGGCCTGCCCGAGAGCCTGATCGTCCGGAAGCACGCCCTGCGCGCCGCCATCCTGCCGCTGGTCAGCTACCTGGGCCCCGCCTGCGCCGGCCTGCTGACCGGCTCTCTGGTGGTCGAGAAGATCTTCGTGCTGCCGGGCCTCGGCAAGTTCTTCGTCATCAGCGCGCTGCAGCGCGACTACACCGTCGTCATGGGCATGGTCATCTTCTACGCCGCCCTGATCCTCATCCTGAACCTGATCGCCGACATGCTGTACGCGGCGCTTGATCCCCGCGTGAGGCTGTCGTGAGCATCTCCATCCCAGGCTCCCCCGAGCGCGCCGCGCTGCTCGAAAAGGCCGTCAAGGGCCGCTCCCTGTGGGATGACGCCCGCCGCCGGCTGATGCGCAACAAGGCCGCCGTGTTCGGCATGATCGTGCTGGCCCTGATGGTGGTCATCTCGCTGATCGGTCCGCTCTTCGTCCACTACGCCTACGACACCGTGACCAAGACCGACGTCTGGGCGGCGCCCGGGGTCAGGAACCACGTCATCGGCGCCGATGCGCTGGGCCGCGACCTTCTGGCCCGCCTGTTCGCTGGCCTGGGCGTTTCGCTCGGTATCGGGGTGGTCGCCACTGCCGTGTCGCTGGTCATCGGCGTCGCCTGGGGCGCCACCGCCGGCTATCTGGGAGGCAAGGTGGACGAGGTGATGATGCGTATCGTCGATACGCTCTACAGCCTGCCCTTCATCTTCTTCG
>JANPKF010000044.1:0-2521 GCA_031425895.1 Caulobacteraceae bacterium
CCCACCTGGCACAAACGGCTCGATCCGAGCCCATTGATCGTCCCGCAGAACCTCGCCTTCCAAAGCCGCCTCCAAAAAGCAGCTTTGAATCAGAATCCGGAATCCATGGGAATCCTAAATCGTCCCTACGCCCTAGACATATCCATTTTCGGGCCTCGCTGAGCGGCGCTGAAAGGCGCCGCAAATGCGAGGGGGGTTGCGGCGCCTTCCAGCCCCGATTGTAGGCCGGACCGACCTCGAACCGACCTACATTCGGTGACGGTCGACCTACACACCGACCTACGCCCGGACCTACGCCCGCTGAGCCTCGACCCACGTCCCGGTGACGGTTTCCGGCGACATTTCAACGCTCCGCGGCCTCCATCATCCCTTGCCGCCGAGTGATCGGGTATAATGGTAGCCCGCTTCGATAGCCCGGCCTTGCCACCGTCCCCCGTGGCCCTAGCTTCGCAGCCAGCCCTGGAGCCTTGAAATGAACCGCCGCCTGCTGATTTCCGCCCTCGTCGCCGTCTCCGTCGCCGCCGTGGGCATGCCTGCCTTCGCCGCGCTGAAGCTCGGAACCAGGGCGCCCGACTTCACGCTGCCGGGCTTCAAGGGCGGCAAGGCCCTGACCTACAGCCTCGCCGAGGCCCGCAAGAAGGGGCCGGTGGTGGTCTACTTCTTCCCGGCGGCCTTCACCGGCGGCTGTGATCTGGAGGCCCGCCTGTTCGCCGAGGCGGCCGACGACTACGCCAAGCAGGGCGCCAGCATCATCGGTGTCACCGCCGGCTCGATCGACCGTCTGCAGGAGTTCTCGGCCGACAACGCCCGCTGCTCCGGCAAATTCCCGGTCGCCGCCGACAAGGGCGCCAAGGTCGCCAAGCAATGGGATTCGGCCCTGCCGGTCGGCATCTCCAACCGCACCAGCTACGTCATCGCCCCGGACGGCAAGGTGCTGTACGTCCACAGCGAGATGAATGCCCAGAAGCACGTCGAGCTGACGCTGGCGGCGGTGAAGAAGTGGAAGGCTTCGAAAAAGGGCTGATACTCCCTCTCAATTCCGCTCATCCCGGCGAATGCCGGGACCCATTTCATAGGGCTCCGTCGCCTGACGGTGATCGTGAATTTACCTTGCCCTCCGCGTTCTACGAAATGGGTCCCGGCATTCGCCGGGATGAGCGGATGTGGGAGAAGGCGCTGAATGTCGATTGGCCCCAGGCCTGACCCTGGCGGGCCATATCCACACCGCTGATGCCGCCGGGATCAGGAGCTGTGCTTGCGCAGCTTGTCGCGCATCGACGGCGTGCAGGTGGTCTTCTGGCAATAGAGGGTGACCATGTCGTCGATATAGTCCGGCATGAGCTCCATCATGGCCGCCATCATCGGCATATTGAGGTCGTTGCTCTTGGCGACGACCGACTTGCCGACATCGCTCTCGTAGAAGTCGACCATCGCCTCAAGTTCGGCTTCGGTGAAGGTCTGCGCCACGATCGGGATCATGGCGTCGACCATCCGCGGCAGAAGGGCTTGCGTCGCCTCGCGCGCCGCCGAAGACATGGCCTTGCCATCGAAGCCTTCGGCGTCTTCCTCGAGCTCACCGAACACGTCCATGGCTTCGAACGTGCTCATCATCATCTGCTCGAACTGCATGGCGACGAAGTAGCGCCGCGCCAGCGACAGGGCGCGCTCGGACGGCTTTGCCGCCTTGGCGACCGGTTCGGCGGCCAGCGCCATCGGCGCCGTGGGAGCGGAAGACAGCAACAGACCGACGGCCAGGCCGGCTGAAATCAATAGACGACGCATGGAAATGCCCCCCAACGGCGAAACGCGAAACCACGCCAGCCATCCCACGCCCACCCCCGGCGATCAACGCCAAAACCCGCGCGCCGCTTGCGTTTCCGACGCCTTGCCTGTAATAGCGCGCCCTCTCTTGGAAGGCGGTCTTGCACGGATCCCTTTAGTGGCGGGCGGATTCTCCGTTCTCCTACGTGCAGGATCCATCGGAATCGCCGGGCTTGCGCCGTCGCTTTCGCCGCCTTCCTCATCGCAAGAAGGATAACCATGGCGCTCTACGAGCATGTGGTCATTGCGCGGCAGGACATCAGCCCGCAACAGGCCGAACAAATGAATGAGGACATGAAGGCCCTCATCGAAGGTCAAGGCGGTCACATCGCCAAGATCGAGTACTGGGGCCTCCGCAACCTCACTTTCCGCATCAAGAAGAACCGCAAGGGTCACTACTCCCTGCTGGCCATCGACGCCCCGGCGCCGGCCGTCAAGGAAATGGAACGCCAGCTGTCTCTCAACGAAGACGTGCTGCGCTTCATGACCATCCGCATGGAAGAACTCGACCTGGAACTGTCGCCCGTTCTCGCCCGCCGCGACCGCGACCGTGAACGCCGCGACGACTTCGGCGGCGACCGCCCCGATCGTGGCGATCGTCCCGACCGTGGTGACCGCCCCGAGCGCGGTGACCGTCCGGAACGCGCCGAGCGCACCGGTGAGGAGGCCTGATCATGACTGACGCTACCGAAACCTCGGA
>JANPKF010000045.1:0-1702 GCA_031425895.1 Caulobacteraceae bacterium
TCCGCCAGGCGGCGCCGAGCTTCGAGGCCTTCTTCGGCCAGCCGCCGCCCGAGGGTGTCGACGTCCGCAGGCTGTGTCTCGAAGCCCTGGAGAAGAGCGCATGATCGTCGTCGGCCTCACCGGCTCCATCGGCATGGGCAAGTCGACCACGGCAAGCCTTTTCGCGGCCGAAGGCGTGCCCGTCTATGACGCCGACGCGGCCGTGCATCAGCTCTATGCCCCGGGCGGCGCGGCGGTCGAACCCCTGGAGCAGGAATTCGGCGATGTGGTCGTCGGCGGGGCCATTGATCGGGAGCTGCTGTCGAAGAAGGTGCTGAACGATCCGGACGCCATGAAGCGGCTGGAGGCCATCGTCCACCCTCTGGTCGGGGCCAGCCGGATCGGCTTCTTCAAGGAAGCGACCGAGAAACAGGCGAACATCGTCGTCCTCGACATTCCCCTGCTGTTCGAGACCGGCGGCGACAGGAACATGGCCTGCGTGGTGGTCGTCTCCGCCCCGGCCGACCAACAGCGCGCCCGGGTGCTGGCCCGGCCGGGCATGACGGCGGAGAAGTTCGAGGCCATACTCGCCCGTCAGACGCCGGACGCCGAAAAGCGGGCGCGCGCCGATTTCGTCATCGATACCGGCCAGGGCGTGGACCACGCCCGGATGCAGGTGCGGCATGTGTTAGCAACTCTTCGCGCCGGGTGGACGCGCGGCGACGAACCAACCTAAGACAGGGCGATGGCGCGGCACATCGTACTCGACACCGAAACCACGGGGCTGGATCCCCGGTCCGGTCACCGGATCATCGAGATCGCCTGCGTCGAGGTCGTCGACTACATGCCCACGGGGCGTGAGTTCCACCAGTATATCCAGCCCGATCGTCCCATCGATCCGGACGCCGAGAAGGTGCACGGCATCAGCCTGGCCAGCCTGAAGGACAAGCCCCGGTTCCATCATCCGGACGTGGTCGACGCCTTCCTGGACTTCATCGGCGAGGACACCCTGGTGGCGCACAATGCGCCCTTCGACCGGGGCTTCATTAACGCCGAGCTGGAACGCTGCGGCAAACCCTGCCCGCCGGACGACCGCTGGGTCGACACCCTGGCGATGGCGAAGAAGAAGTTCCCGGGGATGTACAACTCCCTGGACGCGCTCTGTAAGCGCATGAAGATCAGCCTGGCCGGGCGCGAGAAGCACGGGGCGCTGATCGACTCCAACCTGCTGGCCATGGTCTATCTGGAGCTGCAGGGCGGCAAGGAGCGGGCGCTCGACCTGACCAGCACCATGGCCGTGCGCGCCGCCCATGCGGCAGTGCAGGCGGCCTATGGCGCGCGGCTCCGGCCGCTGGCCTGCCGGATCAGCGACGACGAGCGGACGGCGCACGAGGCGTTTGTTCGCGATGTGCTGAAGGACAAGGCTGTCTGGCTGAGTTTGGGCTGATGCGCCCTGCCGGCGCTCCCTCCCCTTTATGGGGAGGGTGTCACGCGCAGCGTGACGAGTGGGGTCGTCGGATGCAGCGCGCCAATCCCGGAAGATTGACGCTCTATGATTTTCGTACCCCACCCTGACCGCTTCGCGGTCTGTCCCTCCCATAAAGGCTACGGCATTCACACATCTCGGTTTGCGCTGAGGTTTGAGGTCTGATTCCATCTGCTGAGGATGGAGACCTTTGAGATGCTGGAGACGACGCTGGGGCGGTTTGGCGACCGCCGCCTG
>JANPKF010000046.1:0-6842 GCA_031425895.1 Caulobacteraceae bacterium
CCGTCGATGACGACGCCGCCCCAGTCAAAAACCGCCAGATCGGCGATACCCATCAGCCCCACTCACCCTCGGCGCCGGACCGTAACGCGCCCGACTCACTGCCGTCGGCTGGCCCCCTGCCCACCGTAGGTAGTTATCCTAGACCCAGCCGTAGCCGGAGCAACCTATGAAAGGGGGCCAAAGGCAAACAACCACGACTGTTGGCTAGTGGGCAACGAAGTTGGCGTGGAAGCCGAAGGGAATTCGCCGGGGCACGGGAGCCAGCGCGATCGGGCCGGCGGCGACATCGAGGGCGTCGAATACCGCCAGTTCGCTGGTGTCGGTGCGCGGCCTGAACAGGATGGTCAGGATCCAGCCGTCGCCCTCTGGCGCGTCCGGGCCGCGAGGCACGAAGATCGGCTCTCCGACACCGCCCAGACCCTCTTCGGTCCAGAAGGTGCGCTGGCCCGTGTGGGTGTCGAGATGGGCCAGGCCGTCGCCGCGGATGTCGCCGGGCCGGCGCGCCTGGCCGGAGAACCAGGCATGGCGGTGCGGCTGCTGGGCGCGGCGCTCGTCGATGCGGGGAAACTCGCCGGCCAGGTCGTCGAGAGTCTCCTCGGTCGCCACGGGCGCGTCGCCGGAGAGGTCGATCCGGTAGCGCAGGGAGACCGCCCCGGTCTCGCGGCCCGGCGCACCATCCGCCAGCGGGAAGAAGGGCGCCTGGGGATAGCGCATGACGTCGACGACGAGGGTCTCGCCCTCCTCCCAGGCATTGGTGACATGGAACAGATAGCCGGCCGAGACGGGCGCCCAGCGCAGCGAGGCAACGCCCTTCTCGCGATCGATGACGGCCAGCTGGGCCGGCGCCTCCGGCTCCCAGGCGAAGGCCGGCTTGCCGCTCATGGTCCGCTCCAGGCTGCCGGTCAGCGGCAGCAGGGGGATGACCAGGTAGCGGTCGGTCAGGGCGAAGTCGTGGATCATCGAGCAATAGGGGGCCTCGAAGGTCTCCCGCTTGATCAGCACGCCGTCAGCGCCGGCGACGCCCCAGCTGACCTTGCTGGAGAGCGGGGTCGGATCATCGGCATAGGCGATGAAGACCATCTCGCCGGTGCGCGGGTCGACCTTGGGATGGGCGGTGACCTTGCCGCCGAAGTCGCGGTAGCCGACCGGCTCCAGGCTGCCCGCTTCGACCTCGAACGGGGCGTGGGCCTCCTCCAGCGCCAGCAGGCGGCCGGCGTGCAGCATGATGTTGGTGTTGGCCACGCCGCTGTCGGTCCCCATGACGCTGGGATCGGTCATCATCGGGTTGCCCATCGCCCCGTAGAGACGCTTGCCCGCCGCGTTCTCGGTCTGCCAGCGCGGGGTGCGGACGTAGCGGTTGCGATAGCGAACGCGGCCACCCTCGATCTCGAAGGCGTGGACCATGCCGTCGCCGCCGAACCAGTGGTAGGCGCGCTGGTCCGGCTCGAACTGCGGGTTGGGGCCGATGCGGTAGAGCGATCCGGCGATGGCGTCGGGAATCGTCCCGATCACCGGCAGCTCGAAGTCGTCTTCGGTCCGCACCGGCGCGAAGTTGCCACGCAGGAAGGGGTTGCCCCGAGGTTCGCCGTCCATGATCCGCTCTCCCGCTGCTGTTGTTAGAGTTTGACGATCAGCCCGGTGTCCGGAGCCGCCTTGCCGCCGACCACCGCCGCCCAGGCCTGCGCCAGGCCGTCAGGGCCGTGCGCGGTCTCAAGCTTCAGCCAGGGACTGTTGGCGATGAAGTCGGCGAGGTTGTCGGTGAAGCGCTGGTTGAACAGGTCCATGCCCCACTCCCCGACCCGCTTGCGGATCTGGTCCGGCGCGAAGAACAGGGCGCGCGGAGCGCCCGGCAGCTGTGCGTCGTCCGGCGTTGCTTCCCAGTGGGTGACCCCGACGATGGCGCTGTGAACAACGGCGTCGGCGAAGCGGCGGTGCAGCCGGCCGATGACGCCGGCGTTGCCGGCGAAGTCGATGATGGCCACCGGCCCGTCGACCGCCAGGGTCTCGATGTCTTCATAGGCGATGACCCGGGCAAAGACCCCCAGGCCTTCGAGGAAGGTGGCGTTGGCGGGCGAGGTCAGGCCAATCACCGGCACGCTGCGCTTGTGGAGGCGATAGGCCAGGCCCAGCGCTGACTTGCTGGAGGCGCTGGTCAGGATCACCGAACCGGCCCCGAAGTCGCGGGCCTCCTCCAGGAAGTCGTCGATCAGCCAGCTGGTGCCGAACAGCGGCCGCAGCAGGGCGCGGTGGTCATCGGAGCCAGCAGTTCGGGGGCCTCGGCATACTGGTTGTAGGTTGGCGGCAGGCCGGCGCGATGAGCGGCGGCGTCGATGTAGCCATCGCCGCGCTTCCGCAGCGACATCGTGAAGTGGCTGGACATCGGCAGGTAGCCGAAGAGGCGCAGGCCCGGCTCGATGCCCTCGGCCTTCGAGGCCACGACGGTCGCAAAGCCCCAGACCGGGATCCGGCCGAAGCCGTCCGGGGCCGGGAAGAACTGCCAGTAGCCGAAGGCGTCGCCCATGGCCCCGTAGGTGACGTTGTTGGCCGTCACCGAGAACCGCTCGACCGCCAGCAGGGCCTCGCCCTCGGCCAGGTCGGCCGCCGGCGCCGCCCGCAACTCACCCTTGGTCAGATCGGCCTTGGCGATCAGATAGTCCCAGCGGTCCATGGCGTCCTCGTTATTTACGACGTAAACTTATAATGTAAGCTATAGGCTCTGACAACAGCTTCTCATTGTTTCGTGCCCATGCCCCGCGCTTTATCCCCCTCCCAGGTCGAAGAGTTCCGAGAGCGGCTTTGCGCCGCCGCCGAGCGTCTGTTCGCCGAGCATGGGCCCGAGGCGGTGACCATGCGCCAGCTGGCGCTTGAGCTGGGCGTCAGCCCGATGACCCCCTACCGCTACTTCAAGGACAAGGACGATATCCTGGCCGCCGTTCGGGCCAGCGGCTTTTCCCGCTTTGCCGACGCCATGGAGGCCGCCTTCCGCTCGGAAACAGACCCGGTCGCCGTGTCCGAGGCGGTCGGCCGGGCCTATGTCCGCTTCGCCCTTGAACAGTCCGACGCCTACCGCCTGATGTTCGACCTGTCGCAGCCCAACGAGGCCGACTATCCCGAGCTGGTCGCCGCCAGCGGCCGGGCCCGCGAGATGATGGTCGCCCAGGCCCGGGGGCTGATCGACAGCGGCCAGGCCAAGGGCGATCCGGAAGTCATCGCCCATATCCTGTGGGCCAATCTGCACGGCGGTCTGGTGCTGCAGCTGGCCGGAAAGCTGTCGCCCCGGGTGGATCCCTCGGCCCTACGTAGGGCCTCCTTCCAGACCCTGCTCAAGGGCCTCGCCCGAGACGATTGAGCCGTTGCCGGGCCAGGGGCGGGCCGATAGGGTGGCGTCAGTTTCGTCAGGGGGTTTTTCATGTCCAGCGCCAACACCATCGCCGAGGAACTCGCCGCCGCAGCGGCCGGCGCCGATACCGATGCGCTCGGCCTGCTGCTCGACGACGTCACCCTGCTGGCCCTGGAAGACCCGGACGCCGACAACGTGATCGTCGGCGGCGGCGCCAACGACACCTTCAATGGCGATGACGGCAACGACACCATCGACGGCATGCGGGGCAACGACATCCTCAATGGCGGCGAGGGCAGCGACCGCCTGTTCGGCTGGGGCGACGAAGACACCCTCAACGGCGGCGAGGGCATCGACTTCCTCGACGGTGGCCGGGGCAAGGACACCCTGAATGGCGACAACGGGGCCGACGAACTCCATGGCCAGCGCGGCACGGACACGCTGAAGGGCGGCGCCGGCGAGGACAAGCTCTACGGCGGTCAGGGGCGTGACAGCCTCGATGGCGGCGCGGGCGTCGACTATCTGGCCGGCGGCGTCGGCGACGACACCTACATCGTCGACGTGGTCGGCGACGTGTTGCACGAGGCCCGCCTGGCGGGTCGCGACACGGTGGAATCGGCCGTGACCTGGAAGCTGGCCGCCTTCTTCGAGGAGCTGGAGCTGACCGGTACGACGGCCATCGACGGGACCGGCAACGCCTTCGCCAACAAGGTCACCGGCAACAACGGGGCCAACAAGCTGCTGGGCCTGGACGGCAACGACACCCTGTCAGGCGGCGGCGGGGTCGACACCCTGACCGGCGGCCGCGGCAATGACCGCATGGCTGGCGGCGCCGGGGCGGACACCTTCATCCTCACCGCCGACAGCATCGGCCTGAAGGAAAAGGACCGCATCAGCGACTTCTCCAACGGCGACGGCGACCTGATCAACCTGACCGCCATCGACGCCAACACCGGCGCCGATGGCGACCAGGCCTTCACGGCGGTGGCGAAGTTCAGCGGGACCGCCGGCGAGATGGCCCTCAGCTACAAGGGCGGCACGACCACGCTGAAGCTCGACGTCGATGGCGACGGCAAGGCCGACTACACGCTGAAGATCAACGGCGACGTGACCCTGCATACGGCGACCTGGCTGCTTTAGGCGGGGATCATCTGACGGCTTTGGGCGTTGGGGTGGGAACAGTCACGGAGTTCCGCCCATGCCCCCCGCCACCGGCCCCGCCCACGTCCCCGCCCAGCCCAATGGCGCCGCCAACCACAGCGGCGGCGCCCTCGGTTTCCTCGACCGCTTCTTCGGCCCTGACACCCGGGGCGCGGTGACCGAGAAGGCGCTCGACGCCCGCGACCGGGTCATCGACACCGCCCACGACGCCCGCGCCAACCTGTCCGTCGCCGGGAGCAACCTGGCCGCCACAGCCCGGGCCCATCCGGTGCTGGCCGTGCTGACCGTGGTCGGCGGCATCGCCGCCATCGGCCTGCTGGCCAACCCCGCCACCCGCCGCGCCGCCATCGCCGGTGGCGCGGCCCTGTGGGGCAAGTACGGGCACAAGGCGCAGGCGCTTCTGCCCAGGCGCTGATCTGGCCAACCCGATCCCGCTATGCGAAACCCCGGCGGTGTAAGCTTCCGGGGTTTTCCATGTTCAAGCGCCTGCTGCCTCTCCTCGCCGCCGCCCTCATCGCCGGCAGCGCCCAGGCCGCGCCAGACAACCTCGACGCAATCGCCGTCGACTTCGTCAAACTGACCCTGGAGGCCGGCGTCCGCGAGGACGGCTATGTCGACGCCTACTACGGCCCGCCGGAGTGGCAGGCGGCAGCCAAGGCCAACACCCGCGATCAGGCGACGCTCCGCCGGGACGCCCGCGCCCTCGCCGCCCGCCTCACCGCCCTGCCGGCCGCTGCCGACCCCTTGGTCCAGCGCCGCCGCGTCTTCATGGCCGGCCAACTGAAGGCCGCCGACACCCGGCTCTCGATGGCGCTGGGCGACAGGTTCAAGTTCGCCGACGAGGCCGAAGGCCTGTTCGGTATCCGCCCGCAGCTGAAGCCCCTCAGCGCCTACGATCCCGTGCTGGCTCGCATCGAGACCCTGGTTCCCGGCGAGGGTCCGCTGGCCCAGCGTGTCGACGCGTTCCAGAACCGCTTCATCATCCCGGCTGAAAAGCTGGACGCTGTCATGCGGGCCGGCATCGCCGAGTGCCGCAAGCGCACGGCCGCCCACATGGCCTTACCCGCCGACGAGCAGTTCACCCTGGAGTTCGTCAAGGGCAAGAGCTGGTCCGGCTACAACTGGTACAAGGGCAATGCCACCAGCCTGATCCAGATCAATACCGACCTGCCGATCCGCATCAGCCGCGCCATCGATCTCGGCTGCCACGAGGGCTATCCGGGGCACCACGCCCTCAACATGCTGCTCGAGCAGAAGCTGGCCAAGGGCCGGGGCTGGATCGAGTTCACCGTCTATCCGCTCTACAGCCCGCAATCACTGATCGCCGAGGGCACCGCCAACTACGGTATCGACCTGGCCTTCCCGCTGCAGGACAAGATCACCTTCGAGCGCGACGTGCTGTTCCCTCTGGCTGGCCTCGACCCGGCCACGGCGGCGAACCAGGTGGCGCTGGGCGAGGCAACGAAGGATCTGGCCGGCGCCCGCCTGACCATCGCCCAGATGTACCTGGACGGCGAGATTGACCGCGAAACGGCTGTCACCCTGGCGCAGAAGTATCAACTCATCAGCCGCGCCCGGGCTGAGCAGTCGATCAGCTTCACCGAGACCTACCGCAGCTATGTCATCAACTACGGGCTGGGCCAGGAGATGAGCCAGGCCTACGTCGAGGCCACCGCGCCGGATCACGCCGGCCGATGGAAGGCGTTCGAAGCCTTGATCTCGGAGCCGACCACCCCGGCTGATCTGCTCAAGCGCTAAGGCCCAATGAGGGGCTGCGTCGGCGGCGGATAGCCCCAAATATACTCATCTCGGGCACTTGGCGGATTGGCGAATGCCTGTAGGTTCCCTCCCCAAACTGGGGCGATTGGCCGCAGTCCTCTGTTGGAGCCGCCATGCCTTTCGCCTCCGTTTTTGAAGTCTCCGCTCTTGATGGAACCACGGGCTTTCAGATCAGCGGAGAAGCCGCCAGTGACTACGTCGGCAAGACGGTCGCCGCCGTTGGCGACATCAATGGCGACGGCATCCAGGACTTCATCGTCAGCGCCGGCGGCATCGACCCGAACGGCACCACCTCGGGCGGCGCCTATGTCGTCTTCGGTCGGCTGTCGGGCTTTCCGGCCGAGCTGAACCTCTCGACCCTGAATGGAACCAACGGCTTCCAGATCAACGGCGAAGCCGCGACCTTCACCGGGGGCGGCGTCACCGCCGGCTCGGTGTCTGCGGCCGGCGACGTCAACGGTGACGGCATCGACGACCTGGTCATCGGCGGAGCCGGGGCTTCGGCGAACGGCCAGAACTCCGGCGGGGCCTGGGTGCTGTTTGGCAAGAACACAGCCGTCAG
>JANPKF010000047.1:0-2305 GCA_031425895.1 Caulobacteraceae bacterium
CGCTTCGCGCCACCTTCTCCAGCAAGGGGAGAAGGGGGCTCGACGGCGAACTTACCTTGGCGAGTGCCCCTCCCGCACCGCAGCAGGATCGTGTATCGCCATTCTCCGTGACCACGCCCCTGCCCTCCCTCCGGAACAAGACCATCGCCCTCGTCGGGCTGATGGGGGTCGGCAAGTCGAGCGTCGGCCGCCGCCTGGCCACCGCCTTGGACCTGCCCTTCAAGGACGCCGACAGCGAGATCGAGACCGCCGCCGGCCGCTCCATCCCGGAAATCTTCAAGGCCTTCGGCGAGGCCGAATTCCGCGACGGTGAGCGGCGGGTCATCGCCCGGCTGCTGGAGGAAGGGCCGATGGTGCTGGCCACCGGCGGTGGGGCGTTCATGAACGAGCAGACCCGCGCCCTGATCGCCGAAAAAGCCCTGTCGGTCTGGCTGAAGGCGGATGTCGAGATCCTCGCTCGCCGGGTCGGCCGCAAGGACAACCGCCCGCTGGTTCAGGGCAAGGACCCGCTGGCCGTGCTGACCGCCCTGGCCGAGGTCCGCTACCCCATCTACGCCCAGGCCGACATCACCGTCGAACTGGGCGAAACCCCGCATCAGGAGTCGGTCGCCGCCATCCTGCGCGCCCTGGAGGCCCACGCGGCATGAGCATCACCGTTCCCGTCAGCCTGGCGGGCCGCGAATATGACGTCGTCATCGGCTCCGGCCTGATCGACCAGGCCGGAAGCTACATTGCTCCGCTGCTCAAGCGCGGCCGCACCGCAATCGTCGCCGACGCCACGGTCGCCCAGCTGCACGCCGGCCGGCTGGTCGCCAGCCTCTCTGCCGTAGGCGCCCAGGCCCACCTGATCACCATCCCGCCCGGCGAAGCCTCCAAGAGCTTCGAGGGCCTTGCCGATCTGTCCGACCGCCTGCTGGCTCTGGAGCTGGATCGCGGTGACCTGATCATCGCCTTCGGCGGCGGCGTGGTCGGCGACCTCGCTGGCTTCACGGCCAGCATCTACAAGCGCGGCATCGACTTCATCCAGATTCCGACCACCCTGCTGGCCCAGGTCGACTCCTCGGTCGGCGGCAAGACCGCCATCGACACCCCGCGCGGCAAGAACCTGATCGGCGCCTTCCATCAACCGAAACTGGTGCTGGCTGACCTCGACGTGCTGGCCACCCTGCCTGACCGCGAGATGGCCTGCGGCATGGCCGAGGTCATCAAATACGGCCTGCTGGGCGACGCCGGTTTCTTCGCCTGGCTCGAAGTGCACGCCGCCGATGCCATGGCCCGTGAGCCAGCGGCGCTGGCCGAAGCGGTTCGCCGCTGCGTGGCCATGAAGGCCGAGATCGTCATCGAGGACGAGCGCGAAGCCGGCCGCCGCGCCCTGCTCAACCTCGGCCACACCTTCGGCCATGCGCTGGAAGCCGAGAACGGCTATGGCGAGGCCCTCAAGCATGGCGAGGCGGTCGCCGCCGGCTGCGCCCTGGCCTATCGCTATGCCGCCTCTCAAGGCCTTTGCCCGCCGGCCGACGCCGCCCGGGCCGAGGCGCTGCTGGCGGCGGTGGGCCTCCCGACCCGCCTCACACAGGTCGCCGGTCATCCCTTTGGCGCGGCCGCCATGGTCGGCCACATGGCCCAGGACAAGAAGGCGGAGGGCGGGGCGATCACCCTGGTTCTGCCCACCGCCGTCGGCGCGTCTCACGTCGCCCGGGCGGTCGACCCCGGCCCGCTGACCGGCTTCCTGCGGGCCGAAGGCGCGGTCTGAAACTTTTTTCGAACGAGCGGGAACCGGGCCGACCCGGAGCCGTTTGGATACCTTAAGCGGGGGCTTACGCTACCGCGAAGTAACCACCACCGGCGCGGCCGGTCGGCGGATTCGGGCGGAGGGGTTGGCATTGATGGTCGATAGCGTCGCAGGTCTCGACGGCCTACGTGTGCTGGTCGTGGAAGACGAAATGCTCGTCTCCATGCTTGTCGAAGACATGTTGATGGAATTCGGCTGCGACATCGTCGGCCCGGCTCCTGACCTGGACCAGGCCATGGCTCTGGCTGATACTGCCGAGCTCGATGCCGCTATCCTCGACGTCAATGTCGGCGGCCGCCAGATCTTTCCCGTCGCCGATCGCCTGAAGGACCGCGGGATCCCCTTCGCCTTCGCGTCGGGATACGGTGAAGCCGGCCTGATCGAGGCCCATCGCGGCACGCCGGTGCTGCAGAAGCCCTTCCGCCAGGGCGACCTGGAGCGTGTGCTCAAGGAACTGGCGGCGAAAAGAAGCTAGGCGCGTTATGGCGCTCCCTCCCCTTTATGGGGAGGGTG
>JANPKF010000048.1:0-6593 GCA_031425895.1 Caulobacteraceae bacterium
GAAACAGGTCTGGAGCGGGACCCGATTTGATGAAATCAAATCGGACGCTCCAGCTTCTTTGTGGTCGCGCGTTTGATCCGATAGCCGGCTCCCACTTGTCGGAACGCGCTCTGGCATCTCGACCGCGCCATCAAACCAATCTGCCCCGCAAGGAACGCGGCGCCCCGGGTGAACGTCGCTTGCCCGGCAAGGCCGGGCCCGTGAGGGATCGCCCTGGCACGATCTGAGCCGGGCCATCCTTAGCTCTCCCTCGCGGAGCCAGCCGCCGCTGGACTCCAGGCAACAAGAAGGGCCGGCGAGGTTTCCCTCGCCGGCCCGGCTTGTCGTTCGACCTGACGGTCGAGCGTTCTAGAAGCGCTTGGTGACGCTGAAGAACGCCCGGCGACCGCGCATGTCGTAGAGGTTCAGAGCCGCAGTACCGGCGCGGAACTGGCCGGACGATTGCGACGGCGGACGCTCGTCAAACACGTTCTGGAGACCGGCAGCGAAGGTCCAGTCGTCCATCTTCTTGCGAACCGAGAACGAGTGGTAGGCGGTGAACTCGTTGTACTGCTTGAAGTACACCGGCTGCCCAATCACGGCCAGCGCGCCCGGGACGGCATTGGTGCCGGCAGCGTTCAGGAAGCTCGAGCAAGCGCCCGTGACCGCCACGCCACCCGTGGGGGTGAACCGGCAGGTGCCGCTGTACTTCGTGCTGGTGAAGACGTCGCCACCGAAAGCTTCGGTGTCCGACTGCTTGCCGATCAGATCGGCGTTCCAGAACACCGTCCAGTCGCCGCGGTCGAAACGGAGCGACATGTTGCCCGTGAAGTCCGGCTCGGTGGTTTCACCGTTGTCGTCTTCAGTGGCGCCGCCCAGCAAGTTAACCGTGTCCTTCGTCTGCCAGGTGAACTGGCTGTCGAAGGTCAGGCGGCCGAAGTCGAACTCATGGGTGTAGCGGACCGTCAGGTCGATACCGCGGTTAACCTGCTCAGCGATGTTCACATAGCTGTTGTTGACCGTGACGATTTCGTTCGGACGGAGAGCGGCCCCCGGAGCATTCCGCGTGAAGAGGGTGCAGAAGGGGTCGGTCGGGAAGGTTTCCGACGTGTAGCACTGGTTCAGAATGTTGGCCGAACCAAACTGACGCACTTCGTCCTGGACGAGGAAGTCGAAGTATTCGACGGCCACCGACAGGTCGATGAACGACGGGGTCCAGATCACGCCAACCGTGTAGGCATCGGAGGTTTCGGCATCAAGGATGCCGGCGCCGCCGCCGGTGATGATCAGGGCCGAACTTGTGCCGCCGGCCGTGTAGCCCATGGGAACGCCCGCCGCCGAACAGTTGGCGACGATCCGGGGGTTGGTATCCAGTTCCCACTGAATGCAGGGGTCGATCGCCGCCTGGTTCTGGAAGGAGGTCTGGTTGGCCAGGTACAGCTCATACAGCGCCGGAGCGCGGAAGGAGGTGCCCTTGGTGGCGCGGATGCGCCAGGCGGGGGTCACTTGCCAGTTCAGGCCGACCTTGTAGGTGCTGCCATCACCGAAGGACTCGTACTCGGTGTAGCGACCCGAGACCTGCAGATCGAGGCTTTCGATGCCCGGCAGGCCCTTCAGGAGCGGAACTTCGACTTCGGCGAACGCCTCGGTGACGGTGTCGTCACCGCGGGTGCGACCGGCGGCCGAGGAACCCCAGAAGTTGCCGGCCTTTTCGTTCGCATCCGGATTGTCGTCGATTTCGTCCTTGCGGTAGGTGACACCGAAGGCCGCGCCGACCGGACCGGCCGGCAGGTTGAACAGGTCGCCCGAGATCGTGGCTTCGACCAGGTCCTGCTTGTAGGACGTGTTGCCGACGGCGTCGAAGGACAGGAAGGCCAGCTCAGCGGCGTTGAAGTTGCCTTCAAGGATCCGCTGCGAGGTGAAGTCGATGCCACCCGGAAGAGCCGAGCACTGGCCACCGGAGATGGTGATCAGAGCCTGGTTACAGGCAACGCCAGCTTGGGTAACGGCCACCACGCGGTCGTTGTACAGGTTGAAGGCTTCGTACGTCGCGTCGGAGTCGCTGTGCTGGTAGAAAACGTCCCAGGAGAACCGGCCGAGATCGCCGCGCAGGCCGACGACGTAACGGAGGTAGTCGACTTCCTGCGAGCGATCCGAACGGAGCGGGATGATCGGCAGCAGGTTGCCGCCGCTCGGGTTGAAGTAACCCGTGCCGCCCTGGGCCACCGACTTGAACGGAGCCGGGATGGCGGCGTTCGCAGCCGAAACCTGCGGGAAGAACTGACGGGCGCCGTACTGGGCCGACTCACGCTTGTTGAACAGGAACTCGCCGTAGAGCTCGAGGGCCGGCAGGATGTCGAAGCCACCCGAGGCATAGAACGAGGTGTTCTTGACCGGGCTGAGGATCGACTGACGCGCGTAGAGCTCATCGTCCTGGTGGGCGTAGGGGTGGGTCAGCGGGAAGCCGGCGCGCGACTGGCGGGCCAGATCATAGGTGGTGCCGCCGAAGGTGATCGCCGCCGGGGCGTTGTTGCCCTGCTGAGCGTTCGGATAGACGACGCCGGCGTCCTTGTAGATCAGGTCGCCGAAGCTGGGCGTGCGCAGAAGCCGGCTGAACAGGTTGTAGCACTTGATCGAGTCCGGCGCGGTTTGCGTCGGATCGGTGTTGGCGTAGTCAACGCGCGGGCCGCCACGGCCACCGGCGTTAAGATAGTCGTACGTACAGGCCGTGTCTTCACGATCGCCGCGACGCAGGATCTTGCTTTCCTGGTAGTTCAGCGAGGCGTTCAGATAGCCACGGTCCCAGGTTTTGCCCCAGGCGATCGAACCACGGTACTGCTCGCCACCTTCTTCGAAGGGGACGTTGCCGTAGACGTTGAGTTCCAGGCCGTCGAGGTTCGTCTTGGTGATGATGTTGATGACGCCGGCGACGGCGTCGGAGCCGTAGATCGACGACGCGCCGTCCTTCAGGATCTCGAAGCGCTCGACGATCGAGTTCGGGATCACGTTCAGGTCGACGGGGCCGACGGTGCCGCGGGTGCCGGACGGGCCGACGCGCTTGCCGTTCAGCAGGACCAGGGTGCGGGTGGCGCCCAGACCGCGGAGCGAGATGGTGTTGGCGCCGGGACCACCGTCGGTCACGAAGCCGGTCAGCTGGTTGTTCACCTGGAACGAACCGGCGGCCACCGACGACTGCTGAAGGATTTCAGCGGTGTCGACCAGGCCTTCGAGCGAGGACTGCTCGGAGGTGATCACCTGGATGGGAGCGGAGCTGTTGAACTCCGAGCGCTTGATGCGCGACCCGGTGATGACGAGCGCCGACACGTCGGCCTCTTCTTCTTCCTCTTCATCGTCCGCGGCGGGAGCAGCGGCGGGAGCCGTGGGCTGCGCCACGGCGACAGTCGGAGCAACCAGAGCGGCGGCGGCGAGGCCGGCGATCAGAGTCGTTCCGAGCAAAAACTTGCGATCCAGCATTGTGAGCACTTTCCCCAGTAGCCCGATGATCCCCATTCGACCACACAGGCGGCCGACCGCGGAACACGAGATTCCGCGAGGTATCCCGGACACTAGGCAGCTTGGACGGGCCTGCCAACAATGATGACGGCATTGGGGCCATTCGTCATGAGGGCGTTACAATCTCGCCACAGTCGCCTCGCAAGGCGCCGGTTCGCGACACAATGCGACCGCCCCGTCTGAGGGAAACTTAACTTGGCTAGCCGCCGTTTCAGGATAGATTGCCCACACATGGGGGAGGTCCAAGTCGGGATGAACGCCGTTAAGCGAATTCCGGCAGACTTTCCCCTGGTACGCGATCACTCGAGAATCGGGGTTTTACCGTGAAATTGTCGTTGAAAGTATTGGGGGCGCTTGCCGCCACCGGGATAGCGCTGGGGGGCGGTTTCGCCCTCGCCCAGACCAAGGCGCCAGCGCCGCCGTCGGCCGAAGCGTTCGGTCGCCAGGAGGCGATCAGCGGGGTCTCGATCTCGCAGGACGGCAAATACATCGCCGGCATCACCTCGCCGGACGGCAAGATCAGTTACGTCACCATCTGGCGCACGGACGCCCTAGACCAGAAGCCGGTCAACCTGGGCTGTGGCCCGCGTTCGGACTGCATGGGCGTCTCGTTCCTGAAGAACGACCGCATCGCCATGACTGTGCGCCAGACCTACACCGAGGGCGCCTTCAACGGTCACATCTTCCGGACCTTCATCAGTGACGTCGAAGGCAAGTCCCTGCGGGACGCCTCTGGCGAGATCGACCAGAACGCGCTTCGCCGGGTTCAGATCGTCAACCGCCTGGCCAAGGACCCCAAGAACATCCTCGTCGCCATCGACGGGGATATCTACAAGCTGGACGTCTACAAGTTCACCAAGGGCAAGGTCTACACGGGCTCCGACAAGTTCGGTGGGCCCCAGTTCGACCTGAACGGCGAAGTTCGCGCCCGCCAGTCGATCGAGTTCGACAGCGGCAAGGTCTACATCGCCCAGTGGATCCGCAACCCGGCCAACGGCAACTGGGAAGAGCACTTCCGCTGGTACGCGGCCAACCGCGAACCCAAGGAGATCGTGGGCTTCACCAACGATCCGAACCTGGTCTACATCGGCACCAACGAGGGCCAGGACAAGTCGGCCATCTACCTCTACGACATCAACCAGCGGAAGATCCTGGAGCCTGAGTTCCAGATCAAGCTGTTCGACGCCGGCGGCGTGCGTCAGTCGCGCGCCCAGGCGGACTTCGGTCGGGTGCTCGGATTCACCTACAACTCGGCGACCAGCGAAACCTTCTGGATCGATGAGAAGATGGGCTCGATCGCCAAGGGCCTGCGTAAGGCCTTCGGCGTCAAGACCAACCCGGTCAACTGGATCGATATCGCCACCGGCGAGAAGACCACCTTCCGCGTCGCCGACGGCGCTGACGTGCAGATGATCAGCTGGTCCGACGACTTCAAATACGTGGTCATCGAGAAGTCAGGCTCCAACCAGCCGCCCGAGTACTACCTGATGACCGATGGGTCGAAGGTCACGCTGCTGGGCAAGGCCAAGCCCTGGCTGGATCCGTCCACCCTGGGCAACACCACCCTCGTCCAGTTCCAGGCCCGCGACGGTCTGATGGTGCCGGCCTTCGTCACCAAGCCCAACCCGGCGATCTGGGGCCCTGGTCCCTACCCCGCCATCATCACGCCGCACGGCGGTCCGTGGGCGCGTGACGACATGGGCTGGGATTTCAGCGGCTGGACCCAGTATTTCGCGGCCCGCGGCTATGTGGTTATGCAGCCGCAATACCGCGGCACCGACGGCTGGGGCCAAAAGCTGTGGCGCGCCGGCGACTCCGAATGGGGTCAGAAGATGCAGGACGACAAGGACGACGGGGCCAAGTGGCTGATCGAAAACAAGATCGCCCCCGCTGACCGTATCGCCATGCACGGCTACAGCTACGGCGGATATGCGGCCATGGCCGCTTCGGTCCGGCCTAACGGCCTGTACCAGTGCGCCGTCGCCGGCGCCGGCGTCGCCGAGCTGGAAAGCTTCCGCGAGCGCAACAACCAGAACCGCATCCAGCGGGAGTTCCAGCGCCCGACCGTCAACGGTCTCGAACCGCTGAGCCAGGCCGGCAACATCAAGATCCCGATCTTCCTCTACCACGGGGACCGGGACACCAATGTGCCGATCGATCAGTCGGAGCGGTTCGTCGCCGCGGCCCAGAAGTCGGGTCAACCGGTGAAGTTCCTGAAGCTCAAGGACATGGGCCACAGCGGCAACACCTGGATGCCCGGCCAGGCCGCCGAGGTTCTGACTGCCGTCGAAAACTACCTGCGGACGGAGTGCGGCCCCGGCGGCCTCTGATCCAACCCACATAGACTGTCAGGAACTGGAAGGGCGGGGAGCAATCCCCGCCCTTTCTTCTTGCGCGCTGTATCAGGCGGGCGGAGCCTCGTGAGGTCTGCCTCACGGCGCGGATCACGATCCGTCGGCTGACGCCGCTGAGCGACGCCGGCAGCGTTGGCTGGCAGGACGAGACAAGGCGCAGACGACGATCCTGTTGCTATCGGCAAGACAGGCGGGGCCAGTGACGGCTCCGGACCAACAGAAGGGCGGCGCACGCCCTCCCCATCATCGCCGAGCGATAGAGATTTGGCCGCCTGGGTGTCTGCCCGGACGACGGCGGTACAGTGGATGACGTCGCCGGGCCGGTTGAGTCTGCGGCTTCGGACCAAGCCCCCCCACTGCCCGGCCTACGTGTGGTTCCCGACTGGATCAACATCGCCAAGGGCTGGCCGTTCGAGCTCAGGGAAGGCGGCTTCTCGTGGCGCTGGGCGGGTCTGTTGATCGTCGGGCCGGGTGCTCAGGCCATGCTCAGGGTGGTCGCCCGGCTCAGGCAATCACCGGCGGGCAAGAGCGCGCCGTGAAGGACCGGCCTGCGTCAGTTGATCCCCGTTTGGGCCGACAAGAGACCGACAAGGGTCCGACAAAAGGCCGACAGCGGAACGACAAGTCACCGACAAAGGACCGCCCAAACGAAAGGCGGCGGACCGTTGGGGTGCGCCGCCGCCGGTAAAAAAGTCACACCCGGACGGTTAGAAGTGCAGGGGGGAGCCCACGCACAAGTAACCGCCC
>JANPKF010000049.1:0-5470 GCA_031425895.1 Caulobacteraceae bacterium
CCAGCCCGACGGCGTGCCGCCGCCCGGCCTCTACGACCGCATCCTGGAAGAGGTCGAACGACCGCTCATTCGCCTGACCCTCGCGGCCACCCGTGGCAATCAGGTGCGGGCCGCCGATATTCTCGGCCTCAACCGCAATACGTTGAGGAAGAAGATCGTCGATCTTGGGGTCGAACTGACCCGCGGGAAGCGATAACGCGGCTCCCCCTTTTCGGGGGAAACGCACATGACGCATTCGCGCCACATAGGTGTTGAATTTTTGGCACATCTCGCCGTACGGTGAGCGTCATGAGTGAAGCTGCGTCCGTGGTCGTTCAGCAGGGAGGCGGGCCGAGGTGGCTCGCTGTGGGGCGCCGCGTTGTCGGGTCGCGATTGTTCCTCGGCGTCGCCTTCACCATTGCCGCCATCCTCACCGCCGTCGGCGCCTTTCTGGCCAGCGCTCCTCTGAGCGGCGAACTGGTCGGGCCGGCCAGTCAGTCGGTGCTAATCGTGCTGGGCGTAAACCTCGTTCTGATCCTCGGCATCGCCGTGCTGATCGGCCGCCGGGTGACCCAGGTGATCGACGAGGGCCGCGGCGACGCCGGCGCCCGCATCCACCGCCGGTTCCTGTTCCTCTTCGCCCTGGCCGCCCTGGCCCCGGCCCTGGTCGTGGCGCTGTTTTCCGGGGTTCTGGTCACCCAGGGCGTCGAGAACTGGTTCAGCCAGCGGGTGCGCTCGGTGGTCGAGAATTCCGGCGCAGTTGCCCGCTCCTACGTCGAGGAGCAGAGCACGGATATTCGCAACAACATGGGCCTGATGGCCGGCGACCTGAACGAGGCCGCCCCCTTCCTGCGCAGCAAGCCGGTCGCCTTCGGCCACTTCATGGCGACCCAGGCCTCCTATCGCGGCTTCCCCGGCGCCTACCTGCTCGACCGCGAGGGCCGCATCCTGGCGCGGGCCGAGACAGAAGACCCGCCGCCCTTCCTGGCCCCGCCGGCGGCCAGCTTCCAGGCGGCGGACGAGGGTGACATCTCCTTGCGGCCCTTCGAGTCGGCTGACCTGTTTCGGGCCCTCTACCGTCTGAAGGGCTTCGATGACGCCTACCTCTATATCGTCCGTCCGGTCGACCGCGGCATCCTGGCCCACCTTCGCGAGACCGAGTCCTCGCTTGTCGCCTATCGCGACGCCGCAGAGCGACGCGGCATGGTTCAGGCGGCTTTCGCCCTGTCGTTCCTGGAGACGGCGCTGCTGGTGCTGATCGCCGCCATCTGGCTGGCCATCACCGTGGCCAACTCCATCGCCGTGCCGATCGGCCGTGTCGTGCGCGCCGCCGGGCAGGTGGCGACCGGCCAGCTGGACGCCCGGGTCGAGCTCGGCGACGAGCCTGAGGATATTGCCGTCTTGTCCAAAGCTTTCAACAGTATGGCAGGTGATCTTCAGGCGCAGCAGTCGGCCCTTACCGCCGCCAGCCTGGATGCCGAGTCACGGCGGATGTTCATCGAGACCGTGCTGCTGGGCGTCAGCGCCGGCGTCATCGGTGTCGACGCCCACGGCGCCATCTCCGCCGCCAATCGCCAGGCGGCGCGGCTGCTGGACATCGACGGCGGGGCTGTCCTGGGTCGCAAGCTGGCCGAGATCGCGCCGGAGCTCGGACAGGTCTGGGCCGCCGCCCTCGAGACCCGCATCGAGGCCGAGACCGAGGTCGATATCGTCCGCCATGGCGAGACCCTGCGGCTCCGCGTCCGGGCAGGTGTGGCCGGCGACGACGGGGTGGTGCTGACCTTCGACGACATCACCCGGCTGATCACCGCCCAGCGCAACGCCGCCTGGCGCGATGTCGCCCGCCGTATCGCCCACGAGATCAAGAACCCGCTGACCCCCATCCAGCTGTCGGCCGAGCGCCTGCGACGCAAGTACCGCCACGAGATCAAGGGCGATCTGGAAACCTTCGACCGCTGCACCGACACCATCATTCGCCAGGTCGGCGACATCGGCCGCATGGTCGATGAGTTCAGCGCCTTCGCCCGCATGCCGACGCCCAGGTTCGGCAGTCATGACCCCGCCGAGATGCTGCGGGCCGCCGTCTTCGCCCAGCGTGTGGCCAGCCCCGACCTCGCCGTCGAGATGGCCGAGCCGCCGGAAGGCCTGACCTTCACCTGCGACGATCGCATGGTCGGCCAGGCGCTGATCAATGTGCTGAAGAACGCCGCCGAGGCCATCGCCGGCCGTGCCGACAATCACGACAAGGGCCGCATTCTGGCCAGTCTTCACGCCGATGAGCAGGCCATGTGCTTCATCATCGAGGACAACGGCATAGGCCTGCCGACCCGCGACCGTGACCGTCTGACCGAGCCCTATGTCACGACGCGCGAGAAGGGCACGGGGCTCGGCCTGGCCATCGTCAAGCGTATTGCCGAAGAACACGGCGGCGAACTGCTGCTTTCCGACGCCCAGACCCTGAGCGGGGCCCGCGTCGTTCTCAAGTTTCCGCCCGTGGAGGTTCGACCGGCCTCCGCGAAGCCGAAGAAAATGAAAAAGGTGACCGATGGCGTCTGACATTCTGGTGGTCGACGACGAGGCCGACATCCGTGAACTGGTGGCCGGCATCCTGACCGATGAGGGGCACGGCGTCCGAATGGCCGCCGACTCCGAACAGGCCCTGGCCGCCATCCGCGCCCGCAAGCCGGCGCTGCTGGTGCTGGACATCTGGATGCAGGGCGGGGGCATGGACGGGCTGGAATTGCTCGACATGGTCAAGGGCCTCGACCCCGACCTGCCCGTCATCATGATCAGCGGCCACGGCAACATCGAAACGGCGGTCAGCGCGATCAAGCGCGGCGCGTACGAGTTTCTGGAAAAGCCGTTCAAGTCCGATCGCCTGCTGATGGTCGTCGAGCGGGCCCTGGAGTCGGCCAATCTCAAGCGCGAGAACCGGCGCCTGAGGGCTCAGAGCCTGACGCCGGATGGTCATATCGGCCGCTCCAGCGCCGCCCAACAGCTGCGCCAGATGATCGCCAAGGTCGCTCCGGCCAACAGCCGCGTCCTGATCTCCGGGCCTCCCGGCTCCGGCAAGGAACTCGTCGCGCGCCTGATTCACGGCGCCAGCCCACGCAGCAAGGGTGAGTTCGTTGCCATCAGCGCCGCCGGCATGGCGCCGGAACGCATGGACCTCGAACTGTTCGGCGAGGAGGGGGAGGGTGGTCGCCCGCGCAAGATCGGGGTGTTCGAACACGCCCACGGCGGCACCCTCTATCTCGACGAGGTGGCCGAGATGCCGCGCGAGACCCAGAGCCGCATCCTGCGCGTACTGGTCGAACAGCGCTTCCGCCGGGTCGGCGGCGCTCAGGACGTGCAGGTCGACGTGCGGGTGATCAGTTCCTCCAGCCGCGACCTGCGGGAAGAGATCTCGGCCGGACGCTTCCGCGAGGATCTGTTCCACCGTCTCAACGTCGTGCCGATCCGGGTGCCGGGGCTGGCCGAGCGCCGCGACGATGTGCCGGAGCTGATCGAGTACTTTATTGATCGCATCGCCGACACCACCGGCCTGCCGCGCCGCAAGCTGGCCGCCGACGCGCTGGCGACGCTGCAGGTGCATGATTGGCCCGGCAACGTCCGCCAGCTTCGCAACAACGTCGAGCGCATGCTGATCCTGGCTTCGGGCGATCCGGCCGACGAGATCACCGCCGAAATGCTCCCGTCGGAGATTTCCTCCGCCGGTCAGGCCGGGACCATCGGCCCCGAGCGGATCATCGCGCTCCCCCTGCGGGAGGCGCGCGAACTGTTCGAGCGGGAATATCTCAACGCCCAGATCCTGCGTTTCGGCGGCAACATCAGCCGCACCGCCGCCTTCATCGGCATGGAACGCTCGGCCCTGCACCGGAAACTCAAATCACTCGGCTTGACCAGCGCCCGGGTGGTCGAGGAAGAGGAGGCCTGATGTCCAGGCAAGCCTACGTAAACGGCCAGTTCGTCCCGCACGGACAGGCCTCCGTCCATATTGAAGACCGCGGCTACCAGTTGGCCGACGGCGTCTACGAAGTCTGGGCGATTTTTGGCGGCAAGCTCAGCGACGCCGAGGGCCACTTCACCCGGCTGTGGCGCAGCCTCGACGAACTGCGCATCGCCCATCCGATGAGCCGCAAGGCCCTGGAAGTGGTGCTGAAGGAAACCCTGCGCCGCAACCGCGTCCGCGAGGGCCTGCTGTACCTGCAGGTGACGCGCGGCGTCGCCCGCCGCGACCATGCCTTCCCGACCGTGCCCACCGCCCCCAGCCTTGTGATCACCGCCAAGTCGCTGAACCGCGCCGTCACCAACGCCAAGGCCGAAGCCGGCGTCGGCGTCATCACCCTGCCGGAAAACCGCTGGGGCCGCTGCGACATCAAGACCGTCGGCCTGCTCCCCAACGTGCTCGCCAAGCAGGCGGCGCGCGAACAGGGTGGCGCAGAGGCCTGGTTCGTCGATGAGGAAGGCTTCATCACTGAAGGCGCCTCCTCCAACGCCTGGATACTGCGCAAGGACGGTGTTCTGGTCACCCGGGACACCGGCGCCAACATCCTTCGCGGTATCACCCGCCACAGCCTGCTCGACGTCATCGCCAGGACGGGCCTCAAGGTCGAGGAGCGGCCCTTCACCCCCGCCGAAGCGCTGGACGCGCAGGAGGCCTTCATCACCGGGGCCGGAACCCTGGTCACCCCTGTCACGTCCATCGACGGCAAGCCCGTCGCGAATGGACATCCGGGAGAGATGGCGCTTCGGCTTCGGGGCCTCTATATCGAGCACGCCCAGAATGCAGGCATCTGAACGTTTGCACCCCGGGCGGCCGTTGCCGCGTTAAGACGCAGCTGCCTAAGTGAACAACTCGTGTGTGGTCGGCGTTGTGCCGTCCGAACCAAGAAAGAGGGATAATCCCCGATGACCGACAAAAAGCAGAATCTGCAGGACACCTTCCTCAACAGCGTGCGCAAATCCAAGACGCCTCTGACCATCTTCCTGGTCAACGGCGTGAAGCTGCAGGGTGTGGTCAGCTGGTTCGATAACTTCTGCGTCCTGCTGCGGCGGGACGGACAGAGCCAGCTGGTCTACAAGCACGCCATTTCCACCATCATGCCGGCCCAGCCCGTTCAGCTCTACGAGCCGGGTCCCGAGCAGGACGATTGACCAGTAAATCAATAGACCACGCCGTCCCGGTCCAACGGGCCCTGATCATCCATCCGGTGAGGTCAGGGACCGTCCAGCCGCGTGATCCACAGACCCGTCTGGAAGAGGCCGTCGGCCTCGCCCAGGCGCTCGACCTGGAGATCACCGAGACGCTCATCAGCCCGCTTCGCGGCCGCACCCCCGCCACCCTGTTCGGCAGCGGGAAGGTCGAGGAAATTCGCCTGCTCTGCGAGGTCGAGGAGATCGACGTCGCCGTCATCGACGATCAGCTCACCCCGGTCCAGCAGCGCAATCTGGAGAAGGCTTTCGCCGCCAAGGTCATCGATCGGACCGG
>JANPKF010000050.1:0-1516 GCA_031425895.1 Caulobacteraceae bacterium
CAACTGACCGCCGGCGTCGCCTTTCTGATGAAGAAGCACAAGATCGAGGTCATCGAAGGCACGGCGAAACTAGAGAAGGCCGCCGGCGCCCCCAAGGTCGTCGTCGCCCTGAAAGCCGGCGGCAGCCGCACGGTCACCGCCAGGTCGGTCATCCTCGCCACCGGCGCCCGGGCCCGCACCATCCCGGCCATCGGCGCCGTGCCGGACGGCAAGGCCATCTGGACCTACCGCGAGGCCCTGACCCCCAGGACCTGCCCCAAGACCCTGGTGGTCATCGGTTCCGGCGCCATCGGCATCGAGTTCGCCAGCTTCTATCGCGCCCTTGGGGCAGAGGTGACGGTGATCGAGGCCGTCGACCGCATCATGCCGGTCGAGGACGAGGAGATCTCCAGGGCCGCCCAGAAGGCCTTCGAAAAGCGCGGCATCAAGTTCCGCATCGGCGCCAAGGTCGCCAAGGTCGCCGCGACCAAGGCCGGCGTCGCCGTCGCCGTCGAGGCGGGCGGCAAGGCCGAGACGCTGGAAGCCGAAGTCTGCATCGTCGCCGTCGGCATCGCCGCCAACACCGAGAACCTCGGCCTCGAAGCCCTGGGCCTGAAACTCGATCGCGGCCACGTCGTCGCCGACAGCCACGGCGGCACCAATGTCCCCGGCCTCTACGCCATCGGCGATGTCGCCGGCGCCCCCTGGCTGGCCCACAAGGCGATGCACGACGGCGTCCACTGCGTCGAACATATCGCCGGGGTAAAGACCCCGACCCTCACCGCCCCGGTGCCTGGCTGCACCTACGCCAACCCCCAGGTCGCCTCGGTGGGCCTGACGGAAGCGGCGGCGAAAGCCGCCGGCTACGAGCTCAAGGTCGGCCGCTTCCCCTTCAAGGTGAACGGCAAGGCCATCGCCGCCAGCGAGACCGAGGGTTTCGTGAAGACGGTGTTCGATGCGAAGACCGGCGCCCTGCTCGGGGCCCACATGATCGGCCACGAAGTCACCGAGATGATCCAGGGCTACACCATCGCCATGACCATGGAAGGCACCGAGGAAGACCTGTTCGCCACCGTCTTCCCGCACCCGACCATGAGCGAGGCCATGCACGAGGCGGCCCTCGACGCCTTCGGCAAGCCGCTGCACATCTAGCAGGGGACGGGTTGTCCGCATCCGCGTCGTCGCCCGGCGAACGCGGACGTATCCCGGACAACCTGTCCCCGACAGGCCGACGTCGACCATCGGAGAAGCCATGATCCGCAAGGCCAGCCCCGAAGACCGCGCCGCGCTGGCGGCGCTGATGCTGGACAGCAACGGCTACGAGGCTCCCGCGGCGCGGGCGATGATCGCCGCCTTCGTGCCGCGATGGGCCTTCATCGCCGCGGACGAGGTCTGGCTGGACGAAGAGGCGGGCCAGATGCTCGGCTTCCACCAGTTGATCCCGCATGGCCCCGAGACCCTCGAACTCGACCTCTTCTTCACCGCCAACGCCGCCCAGGGCAGGGGCGTCGGCCGCCGACTGTTCGATCACATGGCG
>JANPKF010000051.1:0-7142 GCA_031425895.1 Caulobacteraceae bacterium
CCGCATCCATGCCCAGAAGTCGATCCTGGCCTGGTGTTTCGGGGCTATCGGCTAAAACAAGACGAAGAAAGGGGCGGCTCCGCGAGGAGCCGCCCCGGTTCGTTTCAGGTCAGTCGGTTATTGCGGAACCGGGACCGGGTCCGGGGTGACCGGAGCCGGGGCGGGGGCCGGAGCCACCGGTTCGGGCATGATCACCAGCGGCGGAGCCGGGGTCGCCGGGGTAGCGGCGCTCGGAGCCGGAGTCGGCGTCACGGCGCCCGGGGTCACGCTGCTGTAGGGCTGCGGACCGGTCGGGACGGTCGCCTCTTCAACCGGAGCCGGGGTGGCTGCGGCGCGGCGGGCGGCCGGCGCGGCGGTGCGTCGGGCCGGAGCCGGCGTCGAGGCCACGGGGGTGGTGAGCTCAGGAGCCGCCGGGATCGGCATGGGCGTCGCCGGGGTGGCGGCCACCGGAGCCGGGGTGGGCAGCGGGGTCGGCGTCGCGGTCAGCGGGGTGGTGATCACGGCCGTCTCCAAGCCTTCGCCCGGGTTGTTCATCAGCACCACGGCGCCGACGCCCAGGGCGATGACCCCGGCGATACCGGCGATGATCAGCGGACGGGTGGCCGAACCACTGCGGCGGGCGGTGGTCGTACGCTCACCATAGGCCGGAGCGGCCATGAAGCTGGTTTCCGCTGCGGGGGCGATGGTCGGCGCAACACGGGCCTTGGTGTCCCGGATGACCGGCCTGGCGGCCGGGGCGGCGCTGCCGCCTTCACCAAACAAGCCACGGGCAGTTTCACGATAGATGGCCATTGAAAGCCTCCTCTCTACAAATGCTCAAGGAACCTAACGAGGTTCGGCGGAGGGGGTTCCAGCCAAACGTCGAGCCAGGGCATGGATATGCGTGGGAATTCTTCGCAAGGCCTTGGTGTCCAAGGGTTTAATCATAGAGATAAATATTGACCACTATCAGTCTCTGAATCGTCTATTGAAGTACCTCGCCGTTATTCTGACCGCACCTTGCCATGTTTCCGCCGTCTCTGAAGGCCGTTGCCGAAAAACTCGCCTGTCAGGTGAGGCGTCGGCGCCACGTTCACACCGCCTCAAGACCTCTGGGGCAACCTCGCCTTGACCGGGCGTTGGCCCCCCGGGCATTGCTGAGGGGGCGTTGATCAGAGGGGCTTTCCATGAAGCTGAGGGCGCGGCTGGCGCGGGACTGGAAGTTCTTCAAGGGACTTTCGCGCACGCTGAAGTGGGTCAAGTCCATTGCCCCGGATTCTCCGAACCTGATCTGCGACGACCTCGAGCGCGCCGTCGACGAACACCGGGACCGTCCGGCGATCACCTTCGAGGGACGGACGGTGACCTATGGCGAGATGGACGCCATCGCCAACCGGTACGCTCACTGGGCCAAGGGCCAGGGCATCACGCGGGGCCAGACGGTGGCCCTGTTCCTGCCCAACCGGCTGGAATATCTGCCGATCTGGTTCGGGCTGACCAAGGTCGGCATCGCCACGGCGCTGATCAACAACAACCTGACCGGGGCGGCGCTGGCCCATTGCCTGAACATCTCCGGGGCCCTGCACTGCATCGTCGACGCCGACACCAGCCCCGCCTTCGAGGCCGTGCGCGGCCAGCTGGCCCGACACATGAACCAGTGGACGCTCGGCCCTGTCTCCGGCGACCGCCGCGACCTGACCACGGCGCTGAAGAGCTGCAGCCAGCTGCGTCCCGACCGGCTGACGGCGCGGGGTGACCTGCGCGCCAAGGACACGGCCCTCTTCATCTACACCAGCGGCACCACGGGCTTGCCGAAGGCGGCGCGCATCAACCACATGCGGGCCCAGCTCTACATGCGCGGTTTCGCCGGCTCGACCGGGGCGGAGAAGACCGACCGCATCTACCAGGTGCTGCCGCTGTACCACGCCACCGGCGGGATGTGCGCCATGGGGGCGGCGCTGCTGACCGGCGGCTCGATCGTTCTCAAGAAGAAGTTCTCCACCTCTCATTTCTGGTCCGACGTGGCGGCCGAGGGCTGCACCATGTTCGTCTATATCGGCGAGCTGTGCCGGTATCTGGTCAACGCCGAGCCCCATCCGGAAGAACGAAACCACAAGCTGCGGATGGCCTTCGGTAACGGCCTGCGTGGCGATGTCTGGGCCGAGATGGTCGAGCGGTTCGCCATTCCGGAGGTGCTGGAATTCTACGGCGCCACCGAAGGCAATGTGTCGATGTTCAACTTCGACAACACCGTCGGCGCCATCGGGCGGATCCCCAAGTGGCTGAAGAAGCGGGTCAACGCCCGCATCGTGCAGTTCGACATCGAGAGCGAACAGCCGATCCGGGGAATGAACGGCCTTTGCATCGAGTGCGGCCCGGGCCAGGTCGGCGAATGCATCGGCAAGATCGACGCCGGCGACGCACGGACCAGCTTCACCGGCTATGCCGACAAGGCGGCGACCGAGAAGAAGGTCCTGCACGACGTCTTCGAAAAGGGCGACGCCTGGTTCCGCACCGGCGACCTGATGCGCCAGGACGCCGACGGCTACATCTATTTCGTCGACCGCATCGGCGACACCTTCCGCTGGAAGGGCGAGAACGTCTCCACCGCGGAAGTCGCAGAGCAGCTGGCCCAGGCCGACGGCGTGCTGGAGGCCAACGTCTATGGCGTGCCGGTGCCGGGCCAGGACGGGAAGGCCGGGATGGCGGCCCTGACCGTCGACGAGACGTTTGATGTCGGAACCCTGTACGAACGGGTCGAGGCGAACATGCCCGCCTACGCCCAGCCGCTGTTCCTGCGCCTGCAGCGCCAGATCGAGACGACCGGCACCTTCAAGTACCGCAAGGTCGATCTGGTCGAGGACGGTTTCGATCCCTCGCGGACGAAGGACCCGATCTACTTCAAGAGCCCGCTGAAGAAGGCCTATGTGAAGCTGACCAAGGCGACCTACGGCAAGCTGCTCGAGGGTGGGCTGAAGCTTTAGGGCTTATCGAAGCGGGCTACGATTATAGCGCGGTTGACGGGCGTCCAGCGCGATCAGTTGCCTAAGGCGCTGATTTGCCGTGCCTTTCCTGTAGGTGGGTTGTCACCGAATGTAGCCTCCGGCGTAGGTTCGGGCGTAGCCCGGACGCCAGCAAATGTAGCCTCGGATGTGACCGGGCTGACCTACGCCGCGAGCGGCGCTGCACCGGTCCGAAAACTGGTGAAAAACAATATGTCTAGACATATTCATCGGGCCGGGTCGGGCCGGGCCCGGCTCCAGCGCGGAGAGGCGGAGGCCCGGTCTCCGCGCTGGCGTGGTTCAGGTCAGCCGCGACTATCGGCTGACATTGATCGTCCGTCTTAAGACGGGGACCCGGTCTTCTTGAGCAGTTCCAGCAGCTGTTCCGCAGCCGCCTCGGAGGAGGCCGGGTTCTGGCCGGTGACCAGTTTGCCATCCACGACGACGTGGGGCTTCCAATCCTCCCCTTTTTCGTAGAGCCCGCCATTGGCCTTCAGCATGTCCTCGAGGAGGAACGGCACCACGTCGCTCAGGCCGACGCCGTCTTCCTCGCTGTTGGTGAAGCCGGTCACGCGGCGACCCGAGACCAGAGGCTCGCCACTGGCCGCGCGGGTGTGGCGGAAGATTGCGGGGGCATGGCAGACTGCGGCGATGGGACGGTCATCGGCCGCGAAGGCCTCGATCAGAGCCTTTGCGTCGGCGCTTTCGGCAAGGTCCCACAGGGGGCCGTGGCCACCCGGGAAGAAGACGGCGTCGTAGGCAGCGGCGTCGATCTCCGCCAGGGGCGTCGTCGTCGCCAGCAGGCGTTGCGCGGCCTCGTCGGTCTTGAACCGCTCGGTCGCCGGCGTTTGGGCGTCCTTTTCATCACTGCGCGGATCGAGCGGCGGTTGTCCGCCCTTCGGAGAGGCCAGGGTGATGTTGGCCCCGGCGTCCGCGAGGACGTAGTAGGGCGCGGCGAACTCCTCGAGCCAGAAACCGGTCTTCTCGCCGGTGTCGCCGAGTTGGTCGTGGGAGGTGAGCACCATCAGAACGTTCAATTTCAGGCTCCTTGTCGTGTGTTGCGCGCACGGGGCGTCGGCGTTCAGAACGCCGGGCCGGGTGACGCCGGGCGCCACGCCTGTGCGTTGCGACATAACCAGCCTGTCCTCGAAAGGTTGCCGGCTCCCGCGCCGGCTCTTGAGGGGCCGAAGAGGCAGATCGGGCTGCTGCAAGGCGCAACCGAACCGCCCAATGGGCGTTCCCGGGGCTTGAGCCAAGCGAAGGGCGGGCCGTCGCAAGCTGGCGGACAATGAGAATGCTTCAACCAGACAGCGGGCCCGCGCGCAGCGCGGCCTCTCTATTCCAACCTCACGAGCGGCCCCAAGGTCGAGGGACGCCGGCCTCCGAAGGCCTGCGGGCCCCGCTGGAGTCCGGAAGCGGCGCCGGCAAAGGCGACACGGCTGCGGCTGACGGCGCCGCCATGCCGGAAACAGAAATCATCGTGGGCCATGAGCGCAAACTGCGTCTTCGTCCCATCCGCACCGACGACGCACAGTCCCTGGTCGAGATGGGGCTGCGGTCCACGCCGGAAGATCTTCGCCTGAGGTTCTTCTCTCCGGTCCGTCCGGCCATGGGGCCTCTGACCGCGCTGCTGACCGACTTTGATCGTGAGGTCCACATCGCCGTCGCCGCCTATGACCCGGCGGCGGTCGGTAAGGACGCAGGCATCCTGGGCGTGGTTCGCCTGGTGCTCTCCGTCGAGGCGCCGGAAGGCGACTTCGCCATCATGGTCCGCTCGGATCAGGCGGGCCATGGGCTGGGCCATCGGTTGATGGCGGAGATGCTGGGCTGGGCCCGCGACCGCGGCCTGACCCGTGTGACCGGCGAAATCCTGTCCGAAAACAAGCGGATGCTGCGGCTTGCGAGGGCGTTCGGCGCGGTCATTCAACCGCAATCCGACGACTTCCACACCGTAAAGGTCTCGATCGACCTGACCCCTCGCGCCTAGGTTCAATCGACAGTCAGCTCATTTCTGTCCGCTCATCCCGGCGAATGCCGGGACCCAGCCGCGTGATCTCGATGGTAGGCCTGCGTGCCCCTGGGCACGGCTGTGATAGCCGAAAGCAGGCCCGCGCCGTGCCTACAGGAACGAGTCCTAGCCAGTTGAGCCCTACGAACTGGATCCCGGCATTGGCTTCGCCGCCCTTCGGGTCGCCGGGAAGAGCGGAATTTTTTGGGTCTGAACCTGACTGTCGATTGGTCCTAGGCCGGAAAGACCAGGTACCCCGTCTTCGGGAAATGGACGTGAACCTTGCCCACGGCAGGGTCCTCTCGCGCGATGACCGTGCGGTCGAGAGCGGCTGCCACCAGGATTCCGGTGATGGGGTCGCGGCCATAGTCGTCGGCCATGACGGTGACGGCCTGGCCGACCGTCAGACCTTGCGGATTGGCGGCGTCGTGGGCCGGGGCGGGGGCCGGCTCGGCAGCCTTGGCGATGGCCAGGGCGTCCTGACCTGACAGCTCGGTGCGGGTTCCGTGGCCCAGGGCGGCGACGCGGGCCTGCCAGTCGATGAGGCGGGGCAGGCCGGTCGTGAAGCGTTCGACCAGGTGTGGAAGGCTGCGGCCGAGGAACCAGACGTTCATGTAGGCGGCGATGTCGGCGAGGCCGGCGTCGGCGCCCGACAGCCAGGGGCTGACCGCCAGTTGATCCTCGATCCAGGCGGCCTGGGCGCGCCATTGGCTGGTCAGGGCGGGGGCGACGGCCTTCATGGCGGACGTATCGAACGGGCGGCCAGACAGGGCCTCGCGGTCCTTGACGAAGTCGGCCGGGACGTGGTCGCCCAGCTCGCCGAAGATGACCGGCACGGTGGTCTGGAAGAACAGGCGATCGGCCCAGAGGTTGATCGCCCAGTCGAGGCCGCCGCGCACCGCCGGGGTGTCCGGGTAGCGACGCTCAAGCTCGGCCAGAATCACCTGGGTGTCGCAATAGACGTCGGCGCCGATCTGCAGGGCCGGGGTGCGGCGGTAGCCGCCGGTCAGCGGGGTGAAATCGGGCTTGGGCATGATGACCGGGATGATCACCGACGACCAGGCAAGGCCCTTGAGGCCGAACAGCAGGCGGACCTTCTCCGAGAAGGGGGAGGTGTCGTAGTGGTGCAGGATCGGCGTGGTCATGGGGCGGTCCTCGAGTTTTAGCCATCATAGATGCGGCGACCGGGCGTCAACCAAACCCTTTCCGTCATCCCGGCCGGACCCCGGCGAAAGCCGGGGGGCGCCGGGACCCAGGGGCGCCGGGCGAGTGGCCGGCAGTTGCGAGGCCCCGTGATGCGTCACCCCCTGGGTCCCGGCTCTCCGCGCTGCGCGCTGCGGCAGGGATGACACGGAAAAGAACTTTACAATGCAAAGTGAAGTGGCTATATGCCGGTCAACAGCAAGGGCTTTTCAGGGACTCGCCCCCGATGACAAAAGATCAGATCCAGTCCGTCCGCGACGACATCGCCTTCATGCGGGCGCTGGCCGAAGAGGGCACGCAGGTTCCGCTGCTGGGCGGCGGCATGAGCCTGGCGGCCGGACTGATCTTCGCGGCGGCTTCCGTGGCGCACTGGGCGATCGTGCAGGATGTTCTGCAGGTTCCGGAGTGGACCCTGATGATCGTCTGGATCGGGGCCGGAGCCATCTTCGGCGTCGTCTGCAACCGGCTCGCCAAGCGCAGCAATGCCCAGCCGGGCGCCAGCGCCTCGGTGAACAGAGCGACCGGATCGGCCTGGTCGGCAGTTGGCTTTGCGATCTTCACCATGTTCCTGGCGCTGTTCGCCATGGCCTGGGTCACCAGGAACGCCGCCATCTTCAATGTCTTCCCGGTGCTGATCCTGGCGCTCTACGGCGCGGCCTGGACCGTGGCGGCCGATCTCAGCGGCAAGGTCTGGATCCGCATCGTGGCACTGGGTTCTTTCGCGGCGGCGGTGGCCATGGGGCTCCTGGCGACCAGCTCGTACCTGATGCTGGCCTATGCGGCGGCGCTGCTGCTGCTGGCCGCCGTGCCCGGGTTCATCCTGCTGCGGCAGGAACCCTCGGACACGATCTAGGCTCGGGCGACAGGAAAGGTCCGGGTCATGGACGAGTTCGACATCGACAAGATCGACGAGGTCATCCACGGCCGGGTGAGGCTGGGGATCATGGCCT
>JANPKF010000052.1:0-12860 GCA_031425895.1 Caulobacteraceae bacterium
CCCGTCTGCAGGGCGTAGGTCGGCGGCGGAGGTGGCGGAGGTGGCGGTGGCGGCGGTGGTGGCGGCGGTGGTGGCGGCGGCGGTGGTGGAGGAGGCGGTGGCGGTGGCGGCGGTGGCGGTGGCGGCGGTGGCGGTGGCGGAGGCGCGCTCAGACCGATGAAGTCGGCGTTGGTCAGGCTGGCGGCCTGGACGCCGGTCAGGGTCACATAGCTGCCGTCCGAGAAGGTGATCTTGGCGCCCGCCGCCAGCTGGCTCTTCGACGCGTAGCCGCCGAAGGCGCTGAGATCGATCTTGTCCACGCCAATCTGGAAATCCGTGATGGTGTTGGCCCCGTCACCAAGCCCGATGACGAAGGTGTCGGCTCCGGCCTCGCCGGACAAGGTGTCCTGACCCGCGCCGCCGACCAGCACATCATCGCCGTCCGCGCCGTACAGCTTGTCGGCCCCGGCGCCGCCCTCAAGGCGGTCCGAGCCACCCTGGCCATAAAGCGAGTCATTGCCGTCCAGACCCTGGATGGTGTCCCACAACTCGGAGCCGACCAGCATGTTGGCCGAGGCTGTGCCGACCACGATCGCCTGGTCGCCCGGAGTCACCTGGCCGCCTGAAGGCGGTGGTGGCGGAGGCGGTGGCGGCGGCGGGGGTGGAGGTGGCGGTGGCGGCGGGGGCGGCGGCAGACCGAGGAAGCTGGCGTCAGTCAGGTTGCTGGCCGTCACGCCGTTCAGCCGGAAACCAATGCCCGTGGCGTTGCCGACGCTGACCAGGGTGTCGGCGCCATCCTGGGCCGCGGCCCAGGTCCCGAAGCCGGTGATGTCAATCTTGTCCGTCCCGACCGTGAAGTCGGTGATGGTGTCCAGGCCGCCGCCCGCGACGGCCACAAAGCGGTCCGCGCCGCCGCCGCCCGTCAGGATGTCGGCGCCGATCCCGCCGGTCAGCACGTCGTCGCCGTCGCCGCCTTCCAGCAGGTCGTCGGCCTCGGCGCCCGACAGGATATCGGCGCCCTCCAGGCCCTGGATCTGATCGCGGCCGACCGTGCCGTTCAGATTGTCGCCGATATTGGTCCCGACCTGGAGTGCGTAGGTCGGCGGCGACGGCGGCGGCGGGGCGTTCAGGCCCAGGAAGTCGGTATCGGTCAGGCTGGATGCCTGCACGCCGGTCAGGGTCACATAGCTGCCGTCGGAGAAGACGATCTTGGCGCCGCCCGTCAGCTGGCTCTTGCTGACGTATCCGCCAAAGGCGCTGGCATCGATCTTGTCGGTCCCGACCACGAAGTCGACGATGGTGTTGCCGCCATCGCCCAGGCCGACGACGAAGAAGTCAGCTCCGGCCCCACCGGTAAGGGTGTCCTGCCCGGCGCCGCCGATCAGGATGTCGTCGCCGACGCCCCCGTCCAGCTTGTCGGCGCCGAGCCCGCCCTCCAGGCGGTCGGACCCGCCCAGACCATTGAGGGTGTCATTGCCGTCGAGACCCTGGATGGTTTCCCAAAGGTCCGTGCCGTTGATGGTGTTGGCGCTCGCCGTCCCGACGAGGGTCGCCTGGGAGCCGGCGCTGGTCGGCGGCGAAGGCGGAGGCGGTGGCGGCGGAGGTGGCGGAGGCGGCAGGGGCGGCGGGGCCGCGACGCTGACGAAGCTGGCCGTGGTGATGGTGGACGCGTCGATGTTCAGCAGCGTGACGGTATCGCCGCCGCCGAAGGTGACCAGGGTGTCGGCGCCCGACTGCGCGATCGAGGCGATGCTGGTCTGGCCGACGGCCTCGATCAGGTCGCTGCCGACCTGGAAGTCGGTGATAATGTCGGCGCCCTGGCCGACCATGAAGTAGTCGGCCCCCGCCCCGCCCGTCAGCCGGTCGGCGCCCTGTCCGCCGATCAGCACGTCGTCGTCGTCACCGCCGTTCAGCTTGTCGTCGCCGTCGCCACCTTCCAGCCAGTCCTGGCCTGCAAGGCCGTTCAACGTGTCGTCGCCACCCATGCCGTTGAACAGGTTGTTGTACTGATCGAAGCTGTAGGCCTCGACCCCATCCGTACCGGTGCTCAGGTACCGGATCTGGACCTGGGTTTCGTGCGGCTGGAAGAGCATCAGCGGGTGGGCGTTCTTGACCAGCACGGACTGGCCCGTCGTGGTGCGGATCAGGGCGTCGTGGCCGATCCATTCCATCGACTCAAGCTTCACGTCATAGAGCTCGATCGTGTCGCCGGAGGTGAAGTCGGTGATGACGTCGTTGCCAGAGCCGGTGGTCACCCAGAAGCGATCCGTGCCCGAGCCGCCGGTCAGGATGTCGTTGCCGGAGCCGCCGTAAAGCCGGTCGCCGCCATCGCCGCCGTCGATGATGTCATCGCCCTCGCCGCCGGCGATCTCGTCGCCGCCTCCGCCGCCGTTGATCCGGTCGTTGCCCCACTGGGCATAGATGCTGTCGCTGCCGCTGGTCCCATTGATCGTGTCGGCGCCATTGGTGCCGACGATGGCCCAATCCGGAGGGATGTTGCTGGGCAGGGCGGGCGTGATCTCGCCTATGAAGTTGGTGACGCCGAGTTGGGCGACCTGAACGCCCAGCAGCGTGATCTTCTCGCCGTTGTCGAAAGTGACGACTGCATTGGCGCCGACGTTGGCCACCGTGTAGCTGGCGTGGCCGTAGACGCTGATCTTGTCTTCGGAAACTGCGAAATCGGTGATGACGTCGTCGCCGTCGCCGATCGCGTGGACGAAGGTGTCGCCCCAGCCGCCGCCGGTCAGCCGGTCCGATCCGGTTCCGCCGATCAGGGTGTCGAAAATGTCGCCGCCCGACAGTTGGTCATCCCCGCCGCGGCCCTCCAGAATGTCGTAGCCGGCGCCGCCTTCGATGATGTCGGCGCTGGCCGAGCCCTTGATCCTGTCGAAGCCGGCGCTGCCGACGACGCGCTCGATGCTGACCAGGGTGTCGTAATAGGCGCCCGTGCGCTGGGCGGTCTTGACTGACAGATCGAGTTGGACGCCGTTCAGGCCGCTGTAGTCGACGGTGTCGAAGCCGTCACCGCCATCGAGCAGATCGTCGCCGTCGCCGCCCATGAGGACGTCGTCGCCGTCGCCCCCGTAGAGCTTGTCCCCGCCCTCTTCGCCACGCAGCAGGTCGGCGCCGCCGTGACCATAGATGACATCGTCATCGTAGGCCCCCCAGAGCACGTTGGCGCTGTCGTCGCCGGTCGCGGTGTTGGCCGTCAGAGGCAGGCCGGCGGTCAGGCCGATGAACATCTCGGCGCTGATCATGTCGTAACTGACATTCGCCAGCTTCAGGCGCGTTCCGTCCTGGAAGAGTACGGTGGTATGGGAAAGGGTGCCCATCAGCCCGGCCACCCGGCCATAGGCGGTGACGTCCAGCCTGTCGGCGGCGACGTTGAAATCGCGAATGATATCGGAGCCGGCCGCCGCGCCGTTCTGCGGCGCCGCCACGAAGATGTCAGCGCCGTCGCCACCCGTCAGATCGTCGTCGCCGGCCCCGCCTTCGATACGGTCGGCGCCGCCGTTGCCCTCGATGCGGTCGTTGCCCAGTCCGCCGAGCAGCGTGTCGTCGCCGTTCATGCCGCGGATGTAGTCGTTGTCCGCGCCGCCATCGATGAAGTCGTTGCCGATGTCGTTGTAGGGGTTGTCGTCGCCGGTCAGCGTGTCCCAGCCCGCCCCGCCGTAGATCTTGTCGTCCCCGAGACCGCCGCTGATCGTGTCGTCGCCATCGCGGCCGTACAGGATGTCCTGGCCGCCGCCGCCGCCCAGGAGGTCATCGTAGATGTGCCCCCAGACCTGATCGTCGGCCTCATAGCCGCCGAACTGGATACGCTCGATGTTGACGATCCGGCCACCGCGCGCCGTTGTCTGAACCTGCCCGGCCGCGGCCAGAGCCACGTCGATGACATCGCCCTTGGTCGTGTAACCCAGGTAGTAGTTCAGGAAATCCACGCCGGCGCCGCCATCGACGTCGTCGTCGCCTTCGGCGTGGATGGTGTCGTCACCCCCCAGCCCCTGGAAGATGAACTTCTGGGCGTAGTCGCTGTTGTACGGAGGCCTGAGTGTGTCGGCTCCGGCCGTACCGGTGATCGTGATCGGTTCCGGCGGCGGGGGCGGGGGCGGAGGCGGCGGCGGAGGCGGCGGTCCCGGCGGCGGCGGAGGCGGCGGAGGCGGGGGACGCACCGGCGGGATCGGGATCGGACCCGCGGCCGGCGCGGCCGTGCTGGCCGGCGGCGCGACCAGACCAGCGGCGAACACCACCTGCGAGGCCATCAGCCTGTCGGCGGCATAGTTCATGATCTTGATCGTATCGCCCGAGGCGAAGCTCAGGATGGTGTCGTTGCCCAGGCTTGAGATCGATTGAATGGCGGTGTGGCCGTGCAGCTCGATTTTGTCGTTCAGGCCGAAGTTCTCGATGACGTCGTAGCCGTCGCCGATGCTGAAGACGAAGACGTCGGCGCCCGCGGCCCCATTGAGCGAGTCGTCGCCCCTGCCGCCGATCAGCCGGTCCGCGCCGTCGTTGCCGACCAGCAGGTCGCGTCCGTCCAGGCCCCATAGCTCGTCATCGCCGGCGTAGCCGAAGACCTGGTCATTGAGGTTCGACAGCACCAGGACATCACCCGCCTCGCGGCCGTAGAACACCGTGTCCGGCGTGGCGGTGTAGCTGTAGCCAAACCCGCCCCAGGGAGAGATCGACTCCGGCGGAACGTAGGGCGAGGACGGCGCCGCCGGCTGCAGGGCCGGGCGGATGGCGGGCGTGTAGTAGGCGCCCAGGAAGCTCTGTGGCCGCAGCGTGGTGTAGTCGAGGTTCTGCAGCCGCAGGCTGTCGCCGCCATAAAAGGTGATGAGGGTGTCGGCGCCCTGCTGGACGATGGTCGCGATCTCCAGGCCGCGGATGTCGAGGATGTCCTCGCTGGCGCTGAAGTCGGTGATTGTGTCGGCGCCGTCGCCGAAGAAGATGACGAAATAGTCCTTGCCGATCCCGCCGGTGTAGGTGTCCGTTCCGCCCAGGCCCGCCAGGATGTCGTCACCCTGCCCGCCGCTGAGCACGTCGTTGCCGTCGCCGCCAATGAGCAGATCGTCGCCCTGGCCGGCGCTGAGCTTGTCGTTGCCGCCGCCGCCGTCGACAGCCTCGTTCTTACTGCCGCCGGTCCAGCTGTTGTTGCCCGGTCCGAAGACGTCGCCGCCGGTGTAGCCGACCTGCGGCAGCACCCACGGCACGATCACCATCGCCGTCTGGACCTGGGCGACCGTGGCGTTGAGCACGGTGATCGACGACTGCTCGCTGCCGCCGATATCGATGATGACGTGGTTGCCCCACTGGGTCACCAGTGGCCCGCCCAGCCCGTCCAGCAGGATCCGGTCGCCGTCAGCAAGGTTGAAGTCGGTGATGACGTCGGCGCCGTCGCCGATGTGGTAGATGAACAGGTCCGCCCCGGCCCCGCCGGTCAGCTGGTCGACGCCCAGGCCGCCCTCGATCAGGTCGTCGCCGTCGCCGCCCTCGAGAATGTCGTTGCCGCCCCAGCCGGACAACTGGTCGGACCCGCCCAAGCCGCGCAGCCGGTCGTTGTCGAGACCGCCGTCGAGCAGCTCGCCCTGGGCGACGCCGGTCAGGGTGTTGGCGACGCTGGCGACCGGCTTGAAATCGATCGCAGCTTCAACCGCGGCCTGGGTGGCGTCGTAGACGTTGATGCGGGCGTTGGTCTCGCGCAGATGAATCTGCACCATCAACCCGTCGCTGTAGAGCGAATAGGCCCCCACGCCGCTGATCGTGATCCGGTCGCCCTGGGCGGCGTTGAAGTCCCGGATGTTGGCCTCGGCATACTCACCGGCGCCGGGGGGCGTGACCACGAAGGTGTCGGCGCCGGCCCCGCCGTACATTTCCGCCCGGCCCCTGGTCAGGGTCAGGGTGTCGTTGCCTTCGTCGCCGTACAGCATGCCGCTGCCGGTGATGATATCGTTGCCGGCCAGTCCATAGATGCGCTCGCCGCCGGCGGCGACGGCCGTCAGGACATCGGCCCCGTTGGTGCCGGCCCGCAACGGGGTCTGGCCGTTGGTCGGATAGCTGCCGTCCCAGCTGTCGGGCGTCCGGACGGTGATGTCGTCCCAGGTCACGTTCAGGGCTGTGGCCTGGACGTTCTTCAGCAGGATGCTGTCGCGGTCCGAGAAAGTGATCAGGGTGTCGGCGCCGACCTGCGTCTTCGACAGGTAGCTGTCGTACATCGAGACCTGCAGGAAGTCCTCGGCGACGTTGAAGTCGAGGATGACATCGCGGCCGCCGGCGGCGGTCACATAGAACCAGTCCTTGCCGGCCCCGCCCACCAGGGTGTCCGAGCCGAAGCCGCCATAGAGGGCGTCGTTGCCATCGCCGCCGGCCAGCCGGTCGTCACGGAAGCCGCCGTGGATAATGTCCCCGCCCGCCCCGCCGACTACCCAGCCGCTGACGTAGCCACCCTGGCCCTGGAAGCTGTTGTAGCCCCCGACGCCGGCTTCGCCGAGGAACACGTTGCCGGTGATCTGGCCCTGGTTGACCACACCGTCGGCGCCGTTGCCCAGCACGACGTCGCCGAAGATCTGGCCGGTATTGAACAGCCGCGGCCGGTAGGAGACGATGGCGTCGCCCTCGGCCAGGCTGGCCACGGCGACGTCGGCGCGGATAACGCCGCTGTTGAACAGGGTCGAGTTCTGACCCAGCGACACGCCGATGGAAATCCCCGCCCCGGGATCGATCGCCTCGATCAGGCCGGCATTGTTGACCCGGGCGCTGTAGAGCGTGGTCACGGCGACGTTGGTGGTGAAGGCGGCCGAAGACACCTGCGCGCGGATGACACCGCTCGGACCGTTGTAGAGGTCGAAATTGCCGCCGAAGACCACGCCCTGGGCGCTGGTCACGCCGACGGCGGAGATCAGGCCGCCATTCTCGACCTGCAGGCTGTCGGCATTGGGAATGGACCGCAGCCCGACCGCGTTCGCCCCCGTGGCGACGATCTGGCCGAGGTTCATGACGCTGCCGCTGGAGCCGATCAGGTCGATGCCGACGGCCGTGCCGCTCGCCGCCGTCGTGGTCGCCGTGATCGTCCCGAAGTTGGCGGTCAGGCCAAAGAACTGCTGTTGCACCGCCACGACCAGAGGCCCGGCGTGGCTGATCGACACCTTGCCGTAGTTGAACAGCTGCCCGGGGTTGACGATCACAACGCCGGTTTCGCCGCTCGCATAGACGAGCTCTTCAGCCGTCGCGACGACGCGCCGCGTGTTGACCGTGATACCCAAAGCCTGTCCCCCGCCGCACAGGCTATGAGATTAGCCTAGGCGCCGTTGTCGGGAAAGGCGTGTCAGGTCACCGCGCGAACTTCTGGAACTTGATCCGGTGCGGGATCAGGCTGTCCACGCCAAGCCGGCGCTTCTTGTCCTCTTCGTACATCTCGAAGTTCCCTTCGAACCACTCCACATGGCTGTCGCCCTCGAAGGCGAGGATGTGGGTGGCGAGGCGGTCAAGGAACCAGCGGTCGTGGCTGATGACCACGGCGCAGCCGGCGAAGCCTTCCAGCGCCTCTTCGAGGTTCTGCAGGGTCTCGATGTCCAGATCGTTGGTCGGTTCGTCGAGCAGGATCAGGTTGCCGCCGGTGGCAAGCGTCTTGGCCAGGTGGACGCGGTTGCGCTCATCGCCAGACAGCAGCCCGACCTTCTTCTGCTGGTCGCCGCCCTTGAAGTTGAAGCTGCCGACGTAGGCTCTGGAGTTCAGCTCGCGCTTGCCGACCATCATCACGTCGGTGCCGCCGCTGATCGCCTGCCAGACGGTGTGGCTGGGGTCGAGGTCGTCGCGGCTCTGGTCGACATAGGCCAGCTTGACAGTCTCGCCGACCTTCACGGTGCCGGCGTCGGGCTTTTCCTGGCCGGTGATCAGCTTGAACAGCGTCGACTTGCCGGCCCCGTTGGGACCGATGACGCCGACGATGCCGTTCGGCGGCAGGCGGAAGGTCAGGCCCTTGAACAGCACCTTGTCGCCGTATTCCTTCTCCAGGTCGGTGACCTCGAGGACGAGGTTGCCGAGGCGCGGGCCGGGCGGGATCTGGATGACCGCGTGGGTCTGGGCGTTACGGCTGTTTTCCTGTTCGCGGACCATCTCGTCATAGGCGGCCAGACGGGCCTTGGACTTGGCCTGGCGGGCCTTGGCGCCCGAACGCACCCATTCCAGTTCGCGGGTCAGGGCGCGCTGGCGGGACTCGCTCTCGGACTGCTCCTGCACGACCCGCTTGGTCTTGGCCTCCAGCCAGCCCGAGTAGTTGCCCTCGAAGGGGATGCCCTTGCCGCGGTCCAGCTCAAGCGTCCACTTGGTCACCTGGTCGAGGAAGTAGCGATCGTGGGTGACCAGGATGACGCAGCCCGGGAAAGCCTCCAGGTGATGCTGCAGCCAGGCCACGGACTCGGCGTCCAGGTGGTTGGTCGGTTCGTCGAGCAGCAGCATGTCGGGCTTGCTGAGCAGCAGGCGGGCCAGCGCCACGCGGCGCTTCTCACCACCGGAAAGCTGGGTCACGCCGCTGTCGTTGGGCGGACAGCGCAGGGCGTCCATGGCCATCTCGATGCGGCTGTCGATGTCCCACAGGTCGCCGGCGTCGATCTTTTCCTGGAGGGTGGTCATCTCCTCCATCAGCTCGTCGGTGTAGTTCTCGCCCATCTCGGCGGCGACGGCGTTGAAGCGGTCGAAGATGGTCTTTTCCTCGCACCAGGCGATGACGTTTTCCCAGACGGTCTTGCTGTCGTCGAGGTGGGGCTCCTGCTCCAGGTAGCCGCATTTGACGCCATCGGCGGCCTTGGCCTCGCCGTTAAATTCCTTATCGATGCCGGCAATGATCTTCAGCAGCGTCGACTTGCCCGAGCCGTTAACGCCGACCACGCCGATCTTGGCGTCCGGATAGAAGGACAGCCAGATGTTCTCGAAAATCTTCTTGCCGCCAGGAAACGCCTTGGTCAGGCCCTGCATCTGGAAAATGTATTGAGCAGCCATGGGGGCGCACGATCCGGGTCGAAAAGGATGGGGAGTTGGGCGCGGGATGTAGCGACCGCGAGGGGGGAAGGCAATGGCGCCGCCATGTTGCGGCCCTCATGATGGTTACGAAATTGGAACGTGATGCGGGGCCGGTTCCGTGGAATCTCTGGGCCTGCCCGCCAACAGGATGACGACGACGATGCACCGCCCTGCCCTTGCCACCCTGGCGTTGAGCCTGATCGCCGGCGCCGCGCTGGCCGCGCCCGCCTCCGGGGACATGGTCTTCCTGCAGGGCGACTGGCAGCTGCCGGGCCGTGAGGGCCAGGTGCTGAGCATTGCCGGCGGAACCGGAAAGCTGGCGGCCGTCGATGCCGCCGCGGCCAAGGCGGGATATGCCCGGGGCGACATCCTGGTCCAGGGCCTGACCTATGAAAGCGTCACCCGGTTCAATGACGGCCGCCGCACCCTGAGTTACACGGGCGTCTGCCGGGCGCGCGGCGCCAAGGGCGCCTGGACGGTCGCGGACTGCCGGCTGCAGGTCGCCCTGCCGAGTGAAGCCGGCCCGGCCGTGCTGAGTGCGACACCGGCGTTCCGGTTGATCGCGGGCCAGCAGAGCAGCTGGGGCATCAAGCCGGTCCTGGCCGGCGCGCCGAAGGTCAAGGCGGCGCCCGGTGACGCCAGGCCCAGGGTCGCGGAGACGAGCTCACAGGTCCCCAGGACTCCCGGCAATCCGCCCGCGCCGCCTGCGCCGCCGGCGCCTCCGGAAGACCCCAACAACACCTGGGCCCGGCGCGGCATGAGCCCCGAGGAGCTGGCCGCCCAGGACGCCGGCACCCGTCGTCTGAACGCCGACATCACCGCCCGCAACGCCGCCATCGAGGCGCGCAACCGCCAGTCCGACGCCGCCTTCAAGGCCGCCCAGGCCGCCCGCGACGCCGAGATCGCGGCCAACCAGGCCGCCCACGCCCGGGAAATAGCCGCCTACGAAGCCCGCCTCGCCGCCCGCGAGGCCGCCATCGCCCAGGCCCGGGCCGACTGGGAAGCGGCGGTGAAGGCCTGCAGGGCCGGCGACAAGAGCAAGTGCGCCCAGCCGAAATGACGTGACGGTCTCGCGCGGCGGGACAACCACCGCCTACAGCAGCGGTCGCGGCCTGAGCGGCCGCTCGAAGTAGTCGGCCAGGCTCTCCAGCGCGCGCGGATTGAGGATGTCCAGCCGCCCGCGCCGGAAACGGAAAAGCCCCTTCTTCTCCAGCCGGCCAATGGTCTCGTTCACATGGGCCCGCGACAGGCCCAGCGCGTCGGCCAGGTGCGTCTGGCGCAGCGGCGTCTCCATCACCCCGTCCGCCGCCAGCCCGATCGCCGCGGCCCGCTTGTAGAGATAGATCAGCAACGTCGCGATCCGTTCGCCCGCGTTGCGGCGACCAACCGACAGCAGGTTCTCGTCGACCAGTCCCTCCTCATGCGCCGTCAGCCAGGTGACGTCGAAAGCCAGGCTCGGAAAGCCGCGATACAGGTCCCACATCTTCGACCGCGCCAGGCGGCAGAACACCGTCGGTCCCATCGCCTCGACCCCGTGGCTGGCCTCGCCCAGGAAGTTGGCCTGCACCCCGATCAGATCGCCCGGCAGAAGGAAGTTCAGAATCTGGCGGCGCCCGTCGGCCAGGGTGGCATAGCGAAAGGCCCAGCCGGACAGGACCGTATAGAGCGGCGTCTCGGCCGCGCCCTCGGCGGTGACGGTGTCGCCGGCCCCGAAGTTGTCCTCGCCCAGCTTCATCGTCTGGATGAAGTCGACCTCCTCGGGCGTGCCGGTCTTGAAGGCCGCCAGCGGCCGAAGCGGACAGTCCCGACAGCGGATTTCACTCATGTACGCCACCCCTGTTGCGCAACGGCTATCGCGGCGCGGGGTCCGGCGCAACCGGGCGCCCAGCACGGATTGTCGCGGCCGGTCGGATCAAGGCAATCTGCAAACCTTCCAGTCGGAGGCGGCCTTGCGCCCATCGCTTGATCTTGTCCTGTCGCTCAGCTTCGCCGGCGGGGTGTTGCTGCTGCTCTGGCTGGCCAGCGCCTGGTGGCGCGGCGCCTTTCCGTTCGGCTGAGAAAAGTCTTCGACCCGCCGGAGCCGATTTTCCCTTTCGTCTCAACGCGTACAAGAAACCGACGCGAAACCGACGAGAAGTCGTCGCAAGCCCTTCGCCAAAGCATCGTCAGTCGACGCTAGCCCCACGCCGTCGGCGGGCAGCAAAATCGCGCCCGTGTTTTGGGGATAGACCATCATGAAACGCCAACTCGCGCTGGGCGTCAGCGCGCTCGCCCTCTGCATGGCCTCCACCGCCTTCGCCGCGGATGAGGCCCCGATCGCCACCGCGGGCGAAGTCGAGGCCCTGATCATCTATGGCCAGGGCCAGAGCCGTCAGGTCCAGACGGTCGATGAGGCCCAGATGGCCCAGGCCGTCGCCGGTGTCAGCCCGCTGAAGGTGGTCGACCTTCTGCCCGGCGTCACCTTCCAGTCAGCCGATCCCTTCGGCGCGTACGAATGGTCGACCCGCATCACCATCCGCGGCTTCAACCAGAATCAGCTGGGCTTCACCCTCGACGGCGTGCCGCTCGGCGACATGAGCTATGGCAACCACAACGGCCTGCACATCAGCCGCGCCATCGCCGGCGAGGATCTCGGCCGGGTCGAGCTGTCGCAAGGGGCCGGCTCGCTGGCCGTCGCCTCCAGCTCCAATCTGGGCGGCACGCTGCAGTTCTTCTCCCGCGATCCTTCGGACGTCTTTGCCGCCCAGTTGAACGGCACGGTCGGCTCCGACCAGATGCACCGGGTCTTCGCCCGCCTCGAGAGCGGTGAGCTGTCGGCCCTCGGCAACCTGCGCGGCTATGTCTCCATCGCCGACCAGCAGACCGACAAATGGAAAGGCGGCGGCGAGCAGAAGCAGCGGCAATACGACGTCAAGCTGGTGCTGCCGATCGCCGAGGACGCCGCCCTGACCGGCTTCTACAGCCATTCCGAACGCCGCGAGCAGGACTACCAGGACCTGTCGCTGGAGATGATCGGCCGCCTCGGCCGCGATTGGGACAACACCCAGCCGAACTGGGCTCTCGCGGTCGCCGCCGCCCGGGCCTACAACACCAGCACGCCTCTGCCCGCCCCCTTCGCCACCGTCGATGACGCCTACTACGCCGGGGCCGGCATCCGCGACGACGACCTCTTCCGGCTCAGCTTCGACACCCCGCTGGGCGAAGGCCTGCGCCTGTCGCTGAACGCCTACAACCACACCAACGAGGGCCAGGGCCTGTGGTACACGCCCTATGTCCCCAGCCCGGGCTTCGGAACCGTCGGCTCAACCGCCGCGCCGCTGTCGATCCGCACCACCGAGTACGACATCGACCGCAAGGGCCTGTTCGCCAACCTGACCTGGGAAATCGGCGCCCACACCGTCTCGGCCGGGGTCTGGTACGAAAACAACGCCTTCAACCAGGCGCGCCGCTTCTATGCGGAGACTGCGGCCGCCCCGTCGCGCGACCCGCTGGACTTCCAGTCCAACCCCTTCTTCACCCAGTGGGAATACGCCTTCGACACCACCACCACCCAGGCCTACCTGCAGGATGTCTGGGCCATCACCGAGACCTTCAAGATCAACTTCGGGTTCAAGGCCCTGGAGGTCGAGAGCAACGTCAGCACCATCTTCGTCGCCAACCCGGCCCGCGTCCTCAGCGGTGACATCAACTCCAGGGACACCTTCCAGCCGCAGGTCGGCTTCGTCTATGAGCCGATGGACGGAATTGAGGTGTTCGGCGGCTATACCGAGAACATGTCGGCCTTCGTCGCCGCCGCCACATCCGGCCCCTTCGCCAGCCAGACCCAGTCGGTCGTCGACTATGTCTCCAGCGCGCTGGAGCCGGAA
>JANPKF010000053.1:0-2461 GCA_031425895.1 Caulobacteraceae bacterium
CGGTGGTCACGCTGTTCGAGCTGGAGCCGGCACCGGGCATCAAGTCGAGCCGGGTCATCGGCCTTGCCGACGACATCGCCCGCTCGATGAGCGCCGTTTCGGCGCGCGTCGCCGTGGTGCCGGGCCGTAACGCCATCGGCATCGAGCTGCCCAATCAGCGCCGCGAAACCGTCTATCTGCGCGACCTGCTGGCGGCGCCGGAGTATGAGCGGGGCGGCCAGGTGGTGCCGGTCGCCCTGGGTGAAACCATCGGCGGCGAGCCCTACATCGCCGACCTGGCCAAGATGCCCCACCTGCTGATCGCCGGCACCACGGGCTCCGGCAAGTCGGTGGGCGTCAACGCCATGATCCTGTCGATCCTCTACAAGCTGCCGCCGGACAAGTGCCGCTTCATCATGATCGACCCCAAGATGCTGGAACTCAGCGTCTATGACGGCATCCCGCACCTGCTGGCCCCGGTCGTCACCGATCCCAAGAAGGCCATTGTCGCCCTGAAGTGGACCGTCCGCGAGATGGAGGACCGCTATCGCCGCATGTCCAAGATCGGCGTGCGCAACATCGGCGGCTATAATGATCGGGCCAAGGAAGCGCTGGAAAAGGGCGAGCATTTCGAGCGCACCGTCCAGACCGGCTTCGATGACGCCGGCCGCGCCATCTACGAGAGCGAAAAGATCCGCCCCGAGCACATGCCCTATCTGGTCGTCGTCATCGACGAGGTCGCCGACCTGATGATGGTGGCCGGCAAGGACATCGAAGGCGCCGTCCAGCGCCTGGCCCAGATGGCCAGAGCCGCCGGCATCCACCTGATCATGGCGACGCAACGCCCGTCGGTCGACGTCATCACCGGCACCATCAAGGCCAACTTCCCGACCCGGATCAGCTTCCAGGTCACCAGCAAGATCGACGCCCGCACCATCCTTGGCGAGCAGGGCGCCGAGCAGCTGCTGGGCATGGGCGACATGCTCTACATGGCCGGCGGCGGTCGCACGACCCGCCTGCACGGCCCCTTCGTCTCCGACGGCGAGGTCGAGGCGGTGGCCAAGTTCCTGCGCGACCAGGGCATGCCCAACTACCTCGAGGAAGTCACGGCCGGCAGCGAGGATGACGAGGACGGCGGCGACGGCGCCGTGGCCTCAGACGGCTCGGGCGGCGACCTCTACGACCACGCCGTGGCCGTGGTCACCCGCGACCGCAAGGCCTCGACCAGCTATATCCAGCGACGGCTGCAGATCGGGTACAACCGCGCGGCCTCTCTGATGGAGCGGATGGAGCGCGAAGGCATCGTCGGCGCCGCCAACCACGCCGGCACGCGCGAGATCCTCGTCGGGCCGCCGCCGTAAGTCAGCCGCGTTTTAGCCGCTTAGGTGCGCGATGTTGCAACCCGAAGGACGACCAACGACTTTAGGGCCGACATGACCCAACACCTGAACCGCCGCGACACCCTCGCCCGCCTGATCGCCCTTTCCGCTACCGGCCTCGCCGGAGCTGCCTTCGCCGCGCCCCTTTCGGCGGCCGACAAGGCGCTGGTCGACAAGGCCACCACCTATCTGCAGGGCCTGACCTCGGCCAAGGGCCGGTTCATCCAGACCGACCCGCGCGGAACCCAGACGCAAGGCAGCTTCTACCTGCAGCGGCCGGGCAAGGCGCGCTTCGCCTATGACGCCCCGGTCACCAAGCTGCTGGTCAGCGATGGCCGCTTCGTCTCCGAAGCCGATACGCGGCTGAAGACCGTCAACCGCTACCCGCTCGGCCAGACGCCGCTGGCCCTGTTCCTGGCCCAGGACGTGAGGTTCGACAAAGGCGTGGTCATCACACGCGTCAACCGGCTGGACGGCGGCTTCGCCCTGACCATGGCCGACGGTCGCAAGCAGACCCGCGGCACCCTAACCATGAACTTCTCCGACGGCCCGATCGGACTGATGGGCTGGGTGGTCGGCACCGTTCAGGGCGCGACACGGGTGCGATTGACCAGTCTGGAGCGGACGAGCGGCCTCGACCCCAAGCTGTTCGTGACCCCCTTCCCGCCGGCCCGGACGACCGGCCGACCCTGACCTGTGGCCGTTGAGGCACAGCCAAGATTTCACGGAATTGTCGTTGACGTTTCCGGGCTTAAGTTGTTCTAATGCAACACATGGCGGTTGGCGCGTCCGACCTCGCGCCGCCCGCGGACCGTGCCGGAAACCTATCCCCTCCCGGCGGCGGCATGAGAGACAACTTTCCCACCCGGCGCTGCAAAGCGCCGGGTGTTTTTCTTGGGGACCGGTTGGCTGCAGAGCAGCCTACCTTTCCCCGATCAGCGCACGCGTCCGCATCGCGCCCGGTCCAGACACCTGAGCCGCGTCGGGGACAGGTACGCCGCTGGCGCGGCGAACCGGTCCCCATTACTTAGGCTCCATGCGCCTTCGACTCGCCACCTGGAACATCAACTCCGTCCGTCCGCGCGGCGACCTGATCGGCCGCA
>JANPKF010000054.1:0-3302 GCA_031425895.1 Caulobacteraceae bacterium
AGCCGCCGCGCATCAACCTTGGAGAACTGCTGGCCGAGCGCGGTTTGGCCTGGCTCGGCGGCGGCGCCCTTGTGCTCGGGGGCGTGTTCCTCGTCGGCTACGCGGCCCAGCAGGGTTGGTTCAATCCGGTTGTGCGACTGATCGCCGCCGTCGGCCTGGCCGGGCTGATGCTGGCCGCCTCGGAGGTCCTGCGCCGCCGCCCGGGTCCCCGGCGGCAGCCTCTGGCTTCCGCCGTGCTGGCCGGGGCTGGAGCCAGCACCCTCTATGCCACCCTGTGGGCCGCCTACGCCCTCTACCAGTACATCGACGGCGTGGTGGCCGCAGTCCTGCTGCTCGCCGCCTCCGGCCTGCTGCTGGCCCTTTCGCGTGACCGGCGTGAGCCGCTGGCCCTGATGGCCCTGTTCGGGGCCTTCATCGCCCCCCTGATCACCGATTTCAACGCCTGGAGCGATGCCGCCCTGATGCTGCATACTCTCGGCGTGGCGGCCGCCGGCCTGGTCGTCGCCCAACGCCGCCAGTGGGAGGGGGCCGCTCTCGCCGCCAGCGCCGGCGGCCTGGTCCTTCACCTGGCCACCAGCTGGGCCGGCGAGCCGTGGCGACAGGTGCTGACGCCCCTGCTGCTCGTCGCCCTGACCCTGGTCTGGCGTCATCGCCGCACGGGCGAACCCCATCCCCTCACCGTTGCCATCCTGCCCGTCGCCTTCGGACTCGCCGGTCTCAGCCTCCTTGTCCTGTTCGGCGCCGTTCGGGACGCCGGCCATATCGCCGGCGGCGTCGGCGCCAGCCTGACCCTCACCGCGATGATCGCCTTCTCCGCACGGCGTGGCTGGTCCAGCGCCTGGCTTCTGGCCGGTCCGACAGCCCTTCTGGTCGGCGGCCTGGCCCTCGATATCGCCATAGGCCACGGTCCGGCTTTGGCCACCGCCCGCGTCGGCGCGCTCGTCGCCATCGTCGGCCTCGCCGCCGCCAGCCTGAGCGTCTTCCGCCAGCCCCGGTTCGACGCCGCCCCGGCGCCCATCGCCATCGGCGCCTTCCTCCTTGCCCAGTTGGCCGGCTTCGGCCTGCCAAGCCTGCCGGGCGCCGGGATGGTGCTGCTGGGCGCCCTGCCCGCCATCGCCGCCGCAGTCTGGCTTGGCCGCCGCGCAGAGGACGACCGGCAACAGGACGCCTGGACACTTTCAGGGGCGGCCGGCCTGCTGCTGGCCGTCTTCATCGTGGCGCCCGACTGGAGCCGGCCCGCCGCCTTCGCCGGCATGGCCCTCGGGTTCGCTGTGGCGCAACGCCGCCTGAGGTGGCTGGGACTGAGCATCGCCGCCATGGCCGCCGTTGGCCTGGCCAGTTCCGCCGCTCTGGCTCCCGACTTCGTGCTGCCCGCGTTGGAGAGCGCCGGCGGGGCCGGCCGCGCCGTGGCCGCCTGCCTGATGGGAGCCGCCCTCGCCGCCCTGGCCGCCTGGCGGCTGGTTCCCGCGCCGCCCGTCAGCGCGGGGCGTCAGGTGCTGGCCGCCGCCGGGGTGGGTCTGGGCCTGATCGGCGCCTTCCTCGCGCTGCGCTTCGCCGCCGCCGGCGAAAGCCCGGCCATCGGCCTGTTGATGGAATCGGCCCTGCGCACCCTGCTCCTGGCCATGGCGGGAGCCTCGACACTGCTGATGCTGCGCGAAGCGACGGGCGTCATCGCCCGTTTCGGGCCGCATGTCCTGCTCGGCATGGCCTTGGTCAGTTTCGTTGCCGGCCCGCTGTTCTGGTTCAATCCCTGGTGGGGTGTCGACGCCGAGGCTATCGAGGCTGTCCCGTTCATCAACACCCTGTTGCTCGCCTATCTGGCCCCCGCCGCGGTGCTCGGCGTCGCCGCCACGCGGCTCTATCGCCGGCATGCGCTGCAGCCTGCCCGTCTTTACGGAGCGGCGGCCGCCTTTATCGCCTTCGTCTGGGCGCTGCTGGAGCTCCGCCATCTGTTCCACGGCCCGCAGCTGTGGTCGGGCGCGACCAGCTTCGCCGAATGGACAGCCGTCGGCCTGTTGATGGTCGCCACGCCCCTGGTCCTGCGCCGCTTCGCCCCCGCGCCGGCCCGCGCCGACGCCAAGGAGGCCGCCAGCCGAATCAGCGTCGTCGCCCTGCCTCTGGCCTTCCTCCTGGTTGGGGTGCTGAACGCGCCCTGGTGGGGTCTGGTGAGCGGCCCGCTCGGCGCGCCCTGGATCGCCTTCCCGACCCTGCTGGTCCTGGCCGTCCTGGCGGTCCTCAACGGTCGCACCCTGACCGGCACGGGCCGCGAGATGGCCCAGGTCGTGGCCGCAGCCTTCGCCCTGATCACCGTCACCCTGGCGACACGCTACGGCTTCCACCCGGCCAACCTGCGGGCCACGACCAGCATCGGGCTGGAGACCTGGACCTATTCGGCGCTCTGGGCCCTGTTCGGGGCCAGTCTTCTGGCCCTGGGCTCGGCCCGCCGGGAGCGCTCGCTGCGCTGGTTGGCGCTGGGCATTCTGTTCTTCACCGCCGGAAAGGTGCTGCTGTTCGACATGGCCAGCCTCGACGGCGTCATCCGCGCCGCCAGTTTCCTGGCGGTCGGGGCGCTCATGGTGGCGGCGGCGGTGCTGGCCCGCCGCCTGGGCCGGCCAACATCGGAGGACGTCTAGAACAGCACCTTGCGCACGGTGAAGGTCACGCTGCGGCCGTTGGGATCGAGGAAGTCGCGCTGGTAGTTGAGCGGCGTCTGACCGGAGCTGCTCTCGACGTCCTGACGTTCGTCGAAGAGGTTGTTGAACCGCAGCTCCAGCCGGGTTCCCTTCAGCCAGGGGGCGGCCTTCATGAGATCTGCGCGGGCGCTGAGATCGGTGGAGACATCGAAGTTGATGGTTGCGAACGGCCTGAATGTCAGGTCGGTGCCGCCCACGCCACCGTCGATCCGGCTCTCGCCGCGCCAGTTCACGGTCAATCCGGCTCCGTTGCCGTCCTTGAACACCCTCACAAAGCCGAAGACTTCGTCCTGCGCACCCCGACCGCTTTCCAATTGATCGATAACCGGAAGGCCCGGGCGCACCTCGATCTCATCCTGAACCCTGTGTCGAAGGTTGAGAAGCATGATCACGCGGCCCTGGCCGGGCTGCATGTTGAAGCCGCCGCCGCGAAAGCCGCCGCCCGGTCCGCGAGGGCCGCCGGAGCCGCCCTGCCCGATGACCGCCATGCCGCCACCGCCCGGACCACCCGGACCACGCGGCCAGCCGCCAGGCCCACCGCCCGGACGCGGACCACCACCCGGTCCGACGCCAGGCCCACCCGGGTCGCCCGGCCGGCCGCGCCCGCCG
>JANPKF010000055.1:0-5870 GCA_031425895.1 Caulobacteraceae bacterium
GTTGGCGCCGGCATTGCCCTGGATGTTGTTGGCGCCGGCGTTGCCGGAGCCGGCGATGTCGGCCGAGCCCTGGAGTTCGAGCCCTTCAATGTTAGTATCCAGGGTCCAGTTGGTCCCGGCGGTGCGCACGATATCATAGCCGCCGCCGGCCAGTTCGAGTGTCTCATCGCCGAACTCGTCGACGATGTAGACGTAGTTTCCGGAGCCGCCAGTCATGATGTCGTGGCCGAGACCGCCGTCGAGGTAGTCGTTGCCGTCCTCGCCGTCGAGCCAATCGCGGTCGTCCCCTCCCGCTATGCGGTCATTGCCCGCGCCGCCGCTGAGGTTGTCCAAACCTGTGCCGCCGAACAGCTTGTCGGCGCCGTCCTCGCCGTAGAGGAAATCGTCGTCGGCGTCGCCGACCAGGATGTCGCTGCCAAGGCCGCCCAGAAGGACGTCCCCCCCATCGCCGCCGAACAACTGGTCGGCGCCCTCTCCGCCGTAGATTTCGTCGCTGCCGCCGAGTCCATAGAGGCTGTCCTTGCCCGCCAGGCCATCAAGCGTGTCGTTGCCAGCGCCGCCCGAGAGGGTATCGTCGCCCGCCGTGGCGACGGGGACCGGGCTATGGCCGTAGATGATGTAGAGGGTCGGCTGGACAGTCCCGCTGTCGATGCCGACATTGTCGCCCCGGACCAGCAGGTCATCGAAACCGTCACCGTTGATGTCCCCGGCGCCGGCGACGAGCAGGCCGGTGCGGTCGAACTGGACAGCGCCCAGGATCCGGAACCCGTTGGACCCGTCGAGGCTCGTCAAGTCCAGCGTCGCGGCAAAGCCGTCCGCCCGGCCGAAGACAACGTAGCTGACGCCGGCCCCCTGTCGACCGTAGGCGTAGCCCGCAAAGCGGGCGCCGATGATCAGGTCGTCGAACCCATCGCCGTTGACATCGCCGACCGAGGCGATCGAGGCGCCGGCGCTGTATCCCGGCCCGGCGATCCGGAAGCCGTTCGATCCGTCCAGCGACCCCACATTGAGCGCGGCGGCAAAGCCGTCGGCCTTGCCGAAGACCACCGCGCCGCCGCCGGTGTCGACGCCGTTCTGGTCCCGGTCGTAAGGGGCGCCGAGGATGAGGTCGTCGAAGCCGTCGCCGTTGATGTCGGCGACATCGAGGCTGCGGCCGAGCTGGCTTCCCGGGGAGCCCGTAACGGCGCCGTCGATCCGGAAGCCGTTCTCACCGATCAAGTCGGTGACATAGATCTCCGGCGCGAAGCCCCCGGTCACGGCGGCGTTCTGGCCGAAGACCACGAAGCTCGCCCCTGCGCCATTGCCGGCCGTGGCCGCACTGATGACGATGTCGCCCAGTCCGTCGCCGTTGATGTCTCCGCCGCCAAGCGCGAAGGCGAACGGGCCGTTCGGATCGGTTCCCCGGATGACGAAGCCGTCGTTCACGCTCATGAGGTCCAGATCAACCAGGGACCCGAAGCCGCCCGTCTTGCCGAAGACAACGTAGGCGGCGCCATAGGCGGGGACCTGGGCCATGATGACCACATCGTCGATACCGTCGCCGTTCACATCGCCCACTGACGAGACGGCTCGGCCGAACTCCCCCAGGTTTTCGCCACCGCGAAGGGTGAAGCCATCGACGCCATTCAGAGAGGCCGTGAAGATCTCCGGCTGGAAGTCGCCAACGACAGCCGTGTTCCGTCCAAAGATGATGTAGGCGGCGGCCTGCTCACCGATGTCGTAGCCGAAGAACGGGGCGCCGACGATCAGGTCATCGATGCCGTCGCCGTTGATGTCGCCGGCCGCGCTGACCGTCGACCCGGTCGCCGAATTGGTGGCGCCGGTGATGCGGAAACCTTCGGCGCCGGTAAGGGCGCCGAGGTTGATGGCGGGCAGGCCGCCAGCCCGTCCGAACACAACGTAGGCCGCGCCCGAATAGCCGCCGATGCCGTCGCTCGGCACGCCGATGATGAAGTCGTCGATGCCGTCGCCGTTGATGTCGCCGGCGGAGGACAGGGCGGCGAAGAAGCTCGAGTAGCCGGGAACGTTGATGATGGCGCCGGTGGCCGGGGTGATGGCGGCCAGGTCGAAGAAGGTCGCGGGGAAGGCGGGCATGTCACAGGGTCTCTGGCGCATCAGGCCGGACCTGGACAAAGCGCATGTTTGGATCGCGGACGATCCGGGAAGCGCCTGTCGTGGAACGTCGGGCGGTCAGAAGATAGTGCAATTAAACAGGACGACCTGAGCGTGTGCGATCGCCTACCGCAAGCGGACCGGCTCTCTACCTGGCCGGGATCGTACCGGCCAAGGCTTCTGAACGGGCCTTGAGCATCTTGCGGTCGTAGCCGGTCTGCAGGGGGGCGCTGGTGTTGAGCCAGTAGACGCTCGAGGTGACCTGCCAGGCGGCTGAACACCGGGCTTCCTCGGCGAGGGTCCTGGGCGGCGCGGTTCGGCAAGCCCACGCTGGAAGGCCTTGGTTTGGCGGGCAGGGTCCTCCGCCTGGCGGGCCTGGGCGAGCCCCGGGACAAGCAGGGCCGCGGCGAGGGCGAACGGGATCCTGGATTTCAGCATCAAGGCCTCCTGCGTGGGAGGACCTTGAAGCCGATCGATGTGGCCGTCGCCTTCGCATTCGGGGGTTTTCCACCGGGGCGATCGCCTGGCCACCGGACGGGGCGGAACAAAACAGGAACTGTTGCGCCGCGTTCGTGGGATAATAGTCCTGCCGCTTCGATAAGCGGCGGGAGACAGTCATGGACATCCTGCACCCCCTGCTGCGCCGCAAGCGCGCCTATCAGGGCCTGTTCGGCGACGGCTCGCACGGCGAGGCCCGGGCCGTGCTGGCCGATCTGAAACGCTTCTGCCTGGTCCCCGAGGCGCCGGTGGCGCGGAGCCCCGACGGGGCGGTGGATCCGCTGGCCTCGATGCGGCTGATCGGCCGCCAGGAAGTGTTCAACCGCATCCGCGCCATGGTCGCCATCGACGACCGGGCCCTGTTCAACCTGAAGGAAGAGGCCTTTGATGAGTGAGACCGCGATGAGTGAGCCGGCGCTGTCGATCGAAACGCTGCTGGAAGATCCGGACAGGACGGTGAGGACCCCCTCAGTCAGCGGCGTCGCCGCTGCCAGCTCCCCCGAGGGGGGAGCAACGGGTTCCGGCTTCCTGGAGCATTTCACAGACGAGGCGACGCGCGGCTACATGGAGCGCAAGGGCTTCAAGGACGTGCAGGCCTTGGGGGCCAGTTTCGCCTCTCTGGAGCGGATGATGTCGTCGGGCCGTTTGCCGCTGCCGGCGAGTGAGGATGACGCGGAAGGCTATGACCGGGCGTTCGCGGCGCTGGGGCGGCCGGAGACGGCGGCCGACTACGGCTTTGGCGAGCTGGCCGGGGCCGATCCGGAGTTCTCGGGCCAGGCGGCCGAGTGGCTGTTCGAGGCCGGGGTGGGCAAGGCGCGGGCCGGGGCCCTGGCCGAGAAGTGGAACGCCTATGTCGGCGAGCGACAGGCGGCGGACCAGGCGGCCTTCGAGGCGCAGAGCCAGGCCGACTGGATCGACCTGCAACGCGAATGGGGGCCGCGGTTCGCCCAGAACACCGAGACCTTCCGGCGCGGGGCGCTGACCTTCGGCCTGTCCCGCCAGGAGATGGCGACCATCGAGGCCGGGCTGGGCACGCGGCGAACGGTCGAACTGTTCGCCAGGATCGGACAGGGGCTGGCCGAAGACCGGTTCATTGACGGCGAGGGGCGCGGGGGCTTCGGCATGAGCCGCGAGCAGGCCGAGCGTCGCATCGCCTCGCTGCGCCGCGACCAGTCCTGGCAGGCCCGCTGGATGGCGGGCGGGGCCGACGAGAAGGCGGAGTGGTCGCGGCTGACGCGGATCGCGAGCGGCGAAGAGTAGGGCGGGTCAGCCGGTCGGCGGCCGGCGCCGCTCGCAGGGTCCGCTCCGTCGGCGCCAGCAAGAACGGCCGCCAGCGGGGGCTGACGGCCGTTTCGATAGTGCTGAGGCCTGGAGGCCTATTTGGTCGCGTTGTGGATCGCGTCCTTGGCCTTGCCGACGCCTTCCTTGACCGAGCCGGCGGCGCGATCAGCCAGGCCTTCGGCGACCAGCTTGTCGTTGTTGGTGGCCTTGCCGGCGGCTTCCTTGACGGAACCGACGCCCTTTTGGACGGCGCCTTCGATGCCTTCTTTGCTCATGGGAGTACTCCTTGAACGGGCCGACGGGAGGGGCGGGAGGCCGCATCCTCGCCGGCGTTGGGTGTCGGAGATAAAATGGCCGTCGGGCGCTATGGTTCCTCTGGTTGCGAGGTTTCGCCTTCGCCTGGTGGTCGGTTGGCTCGGGTCGCGGGCGGGTGGCTACTTGCCCTTGAGCGTCGCCGCCACGATCGAGGCGTTGTAGTCGCGGTAGGCGGCGCGGACGAGGTTTTCCCAGGCCGTCAGGTCGACGATGACCGCATCGCCGCGGGCCACGCTCTCGCCCATGACCGACAGCGGAGCGACGTCGGCGGCGCCGGCCGCGTCGCGGGCGAAGGGCGTGCCGACGCCGTAGTCGGATTCCGGGCGGACGTAGAAGGCGAAGACGTTGTTCTTGCCGAAGGCCTTGGCGAAGATGATGCCGGAGGCGACGCCGCGAATGCCGAAGACGGCTGAGCCGCCGGCGCTGGCGGTGTTGCGCTTCCCGCCGCTCTGGACGGCGGCGGCCATGTTGGCGAAGTCGATCACGAGGTTCGGGACCACGGCCAGGGAGCCGTTCGGCTGCCCCTTGACCAGGCGGTTGTTGAACGGAGTCATGCCCATGACGTTGGCGCCGTTGGCGGCCAGCTCAGATCTGTAGGGGGCGAGCAGCGGGGCGTTCGTGGCGCCGACCGAGATGTAGCTCTGGCGCAGGCTCTTGTTGACGGTGATGCCGCCTCTGGCCTCGACGACGTAACGGTTGCCTGGCTGCAGCGGGATGGTGTTGGCGGCGATCATGGCCTGGGCCGTTTCGTCGGAGGCGACCGGCAGGCCGGCGGCGGTGAACTGGGCCCGCAGGTCGGCGTGGGCCTCGTCGGCCAGCTTGCGCATGGTGGCCTCGTCGACCCCGGCCAGCACCTTGGTGTTGCGGGCCCGGGCCCCACCGCCGACGGCGGTGGCCTGGTTCTCGGTGATGAAAGTCAGCTGGTAGGTCGGCAGGATGATGGCGTTGGCGCCCTTGAAGTAGTTCTTGTCGTGGTTCGCCATCTTGATGGGGAAGGTCTGGGGCCCCGAGGCAGATTGGGCGGCGAGGCCGGCCCCGAGGGTCAGGGTCGCGGCGATGGCGGCGGCGAGGGCGAGCTTTCTCATGGGGCACTCCAGCGGCCCGTGGCGCCCGCCGAACTGCGGCGCACATCGGTTGCGCAGTTTGAGTAGCCAGGCCGGACTCGGGTGTCGTCCCCAAAATCAGGGGTTCACGGCGGCGCCGGGCTACCAGCCGCTGTCGGGCCCCAGGTTCGAGTAGGTGCAGGTGAAGGTCGGGTTGATCGTGAAGTTCTTGTACAGCGTTGCGCTGTGCAGGACGCCCTTGGCGATCTTGTCCGGACTGGTCCTCCAGTGGAAACAGCCGGTGCTCTTGCCACAGAAGGTCGGGTCAAGCTGCGGTCGGCCGCCATAGGCCGCCTGCCAGGCGGCGGCGTAGGTCTGCGGCTCACCGGGAAGGACGAAGGTCAGCGAGACGGAGAAGCCGTTGTCCACCTCATAGAAGGAGAGCGTCTTGGCGCCGAGCACATAGCGGTCGGCGCTGTAGACGGTGGTCTTTTCGGCCATAAGGGGATTGTTGCGGGTCTCCTGGACCAGGATGCCGGTGACGTAAGCCCTGGCCGAGGTCAGGTCGACGGGACATTCCGTCAGGCCGGCCCCGGCCTCCGGGATCAGGCCGACGCCGAA
>JANPKF010000056.1:0-7294 GCA_031425895.1 Caulobacteraceae bacterium
GACGATCCGGGACCCAGGGGGTGACAGGGCGAGATCGGCGAAGCTGCAAAACTGTGCCGGCCGCCCCTGGGTCCCCGCGCACCGCATCGCTACGGCCGGGATGACGGAACCGGGGGGCGAGGAACCCCCGCCTCCACCAACGCCGCCCGCTCCTCCGCCGTCATCGGCCGCCACATGCCCTCGGGCAGGTCGGCCAGTTCGATGGGCCCGACCCGGGTGCGGATCAGGTCCACAACCTCCAGCTCGACCAGTTCGCACATCCGCCGGATCTGGCGATTGCGCCCCTCGACCAGCACGAAGCGCAGCCGCCCGGGCATCACTTCCTCGACTACAGCCGGCCGAAGAGTGCGACCGTCAAGCTCCAGCCCGTGGCGCAACAGGTCGATCTTGTCGTCCGTGATGTCGCCCTCGACCTGGACGAAGTATTCCTTGTCGAGCTCGGAGTCGGGTCCGATCACCGCCTTGGCCAGCACCCCGTCCTCCGAGAGGATCAGGAGGCCCCGGCTGTCCATGTCGAGCCGCCCGAGCGGGGCCAGTTTGTGGTCGCTGTTGGGATAGACCTCCGCCTCGACGAACAGGTTCGAGCGCCGCAGCAGCCGCACGGCCGGAACCTGGTCGCCCTCGGGCTGGGCCGAGACGATACCGACCGGCTTGTGGATCAGCACCGTCAGCTTGGTATCCAGCGCCTCCTTGCCGGCCTCGTCCAGGGCCAGGGTCTGGCCCGGCAGGATCTTGCGGCCGACGTCCTCGACCAGGGCGCCGTCGATGCTCACCCGTCCCTCGGCGATCAACCCCTCGGCCTCGCGGCGCGAACAGACCCCCGACTGCGCCAGCCACTTGTTGACCCGCACGGGCTCGTCGCCCTCGTATTTCCGGCTCCAGCTCATCGCCCCTCTCTAGGGGCTGGCAGGCGCGCCGGAAAGGCTCGCCTTCTTCGCCGCCCGGGCCGCGAAGAAGTAACAGGGGATGGCCAGGCCCGAGAAGGCCGTGAAGGCGAACAGGGTCCAGCTGTAGGGCTGGGCGATACCGGCCTTGATCAGCACGTCGACCAGGATGCCCGCGCCGGTGATGCCGATGCCCAGTCCCACGACATTGAGACTGAGCAGATAGAAGGCCACCACGGTCGAGCGAACCTGCGGCGGGCACAGGGCCTGCACCGCCGAGAAGGTCGGGCCGTAGAAGACGCCGAGCTGGAAGTAGGCGACGGCGATACAGATCCAGAACACCGGGCTGTCCGGCGCCACCAGCCGGTAGGTCAGGTTCACCGGCAGCAGCACGGTCAGGACGATGACCATGAACATCGCCGGGCTCTGGCCGGTCTTGCGGGCGAACAGGTCACTGATCAGACCGCCGAACAGATTGCCCGCCACCCCGGCGACCACGGCGATCAGGCCGCTGAGCCGGGCGATCTCGCCCTTCTCGAAGCCGCGCTCCTGGACCAGCCAGAGTTGGTCGAAGCCCGCGGCGCCGAGCACGAAATGCACGCAGACGCCGCCCAGAATGACCAGCTGCAGGGACCGTGATGACTTCACGGTGCGGGCGAAAATGCGCACCAGCTCAGCCACCGACGGGGCCGCAACCGCATTCGGCAGGGCGGCGGCGGCCTTGCGCGAGGGCCGGGTCTCGCGGACCAGAAGAATGACCCCGGAGAACACAACCCCGATCGCGCCCAGCAGGAAGAAGCAGTTCCGCCAGCCGATGGCCGGGCCCAGGTAGCCGGCGACCAGCAGGCTGACCCCCACCCCGATCGGCACGCCCATGTAGTAGAAGCCCGAGGCGAAGCCCCGCTTTTCAGGCGGGAAGCGGTCCGCCAGCAGCGACATGGCGGTGGGCGTCAGCGCCGACTCGCCGATGCCGATGAACATCCGCGGCAGCGCCAGACTGACGAAGCCCTTGGCCAGGCCCGAGGCGGCGGTCAGGGCGCTCCAGCCGAACATGGCGATGGCGATCAGCCGGGGCCTGTTCACCAGGTCCGCCAGCGCGCCCATGAACAGACCGGCGACGGCATAGAAGACGAGGAACACCAGGCCGGTCAGCAGGCCGAACTGCGTGTTCGACAGGCCCAGGTCCGGTACGATGAAGTTGGCGAAACTGGCGAGCAGCTGGCGATCGACGAAGTTCAGCACGTTCATCAGCATCAGCATGATGAGCAGGCCATAGTCGCCGGCCGACGCGCGGGCGCCCCCGCCCACGGTGTTCGTGCCGTCCATCGCGTCTCTCCCTGCCGGTTCGCTTGGCCATCGTGGGCTTTCGTCTGACCGGCGGAAGGACTGTCGCGCGCGCCGGGCGCCTCAGCAAGCCCACCCCGTCATCCCGGCCGGAGCGCGCAGCGCGGAGAGCCGGGATCCAGGGTCGCCTGCGGGGCCCGGGATGACGGGCAAGATGAACCCGGACAGAAGAAACTGAAAAATGGACGCGACCGTCCACTTGTAAAAATGGACGGCAGCGTCCAGTTATCCGCCATGACCACCCCATGGCCACTTCGCAACACCGCCGAGGATCGGGCGAATGTCGGAAAGGCGACAGTGGACCGGAACCTTCCCGACCCGGACGCCCTTACCGCCCCAGTGCTGGATGAGGCTTTCGATGTGCCGGAAGCCCGGGCGTCCGACCTTGCCGACCAGCCCGGCGACCCTGTCGATCTGATCGAGGACATGGCTTCTTTTCAGGAACAGGCGGCCCTGGCCGACACCCTGCTGTTCGAAGGCCTCACCGCCAGGGCCCGGGCCCATGCCTAAGGCCCCCGCTGTCCCCATCCGCTGGGCGCCGCACGAGCTGCCGGTCATTCCCGGCTCGGCTCCGACGCCTGACCACCACCCCCGCCTGCGCCTCGCCTACGGCCTGATCGGGCTGCTGGTCGGCCTCACGGGTGGCCTCGGCAACGCCCTGGTCAGCGTCAACCTCGCCACCTTCCAGGGGGCGCTGGGCCTGTCGCCGGTCGAGGCCGCCTGGATCCCCGTCGTCTTCACCATGACCAGCGTCTGCGCCAGCATCCTGCTGTTCAAGGTGCGCCAGCAGTTCGGCCTGCGGCTGTTCACCGAGCTCGGCCTCGGCGTCTACGTCCTCTTGATCATCGGCGACCTGTTCGCCCAGTCCTACGCCTCGACCCTGCTGGTCCGGGCCGCCAGCGGCCTTGTCGGCGCCTGCCTGACCAGCATGAGCATCCTCTACCTGCTGCAGGCCTTCCCGGCCGCCCATCGCATCAAGGCCATCATCATCGGCATGGGACTGACCACCCTGGCCATCCCCATGGCCCGGGTCTTTTCCAGCGACCTCATCCAGGTCTCCGAATGGCGCGGCCTGCACATCTTCGAGCTCGGCCTGGCCCTGCTGTCGCTCGGCGCCGTCACCATTCTCAAGCTGCCGCCGTCCGACAAGTTCAAGGCCTTCGAAGCCCTCGACCTTGTCAGTTTCGGCTCTTTCGCCGGCGGCATGGCCCTGCTCTGCGCCGTGCTCGGCCTCGGCCGCGTTGTCTGGTGGACCGAGGCCAGCTGGATCGGCTGGGCCCTGTGCGGCGCCGTGATCCTGATCGTCAGCGCCTTCGTCATCGAGCATAACCGCCGAAACCCGCTGCTCCAGACCCGCTGGATGGGCAGCGCCGACATCCTGCGCCTGGCTTTGGCCTCCATCCTGGTGCGGATCATCCTGTCGGAACAGACGGTCGGCGTCGTCGGCCTGATGACCGTCGAGGGCGTCGGCAGAGACCAGCTGCGCGGCCTCTTTGCCATCGTCCTCATCGCCACCATCGCCGGCAGCGTGGTCAGCGCGCTGACCATGAACCCGGCCAACCTCGGCCCGCCGCTGCTCGTCGCCCTTGCCCTGATGGCCGTCGGCGCCTTCATGGACAGCGACGCGACCAACCTGACGCGGCCCGAGAACCTCTATCTCAGCCAGGCCATCCTCGCCTTCGCCGCCTCCCTGTTCCTGGCCCCCGCCCTGCTGTTCGGCATCGCCCGCGCCATGGCCCAGGGCCCCAGCTACATCATCAGCTTCGTCGCCGTGTTCAGCGGCGCCCAGACCCTGGGCGGGCTGATGGGCTCGGCCCTGATCGGCACGCTCCAGGTGGCCCGCGAGAAGTTTCACTCCAGCCAGCTGGTCGAGACCCTCAACCCCGCCGACCCACTGGTCGCCCAGCGCCTGCAACAGCTGGGCGGCGTCTATGCCCGCACCCAGCCCGACGCCGCCCTGCGCCAAGCCGAGGGCGGGGCCCTGCTCAGCCAGCAGGCTACACGCGAGGCCAACATCCTCGCCTACAACGACATCTTCCTGGCGATCGCCGTGATCGCCGCCCTGACCTTCCTCTGGATCGGCTTCCTGTACCTGCGCGCCCGCCTGCGGACGCGGCGGGAAGCCCTGGCCCTGCTGCGGGCGAACCCCGCCTCGGGCAATTTGTGAGATGACGATGACCGACACGACCCAACCGGGCGCGCCCGCGCCCCCCTCCCCCCAGGCAGGTCCTGATCAAGACATCCCGCCCAGCGGCTGGAAACCGCCCTTCAGCCGCCGCAGCCTGATCGTCGGAGCGGTGGTCATCCTGGCCGGGCTGATCGCCATCCTGTTTGCCTGGAAGCTGCCGCCCTTCACCAGCGACATGCAGACCACCGACAACGCCTATGTCCGCGGCCAGGTGACCATCCTGGCGCCGCAGCTCAACGGCTATGTCGCCGAGGTCTCGGTGCAGGACTTCCAGGTCGTGAAAAAGGGCGACGTCCTCGTCCGCATCGACGACCGCATCTACCGCCAGCGGCTGGAGCAGGCCGAGGCCGGCCTCGCCGCCGCCCGCGCCAACCTCGCCAACAGCGCCCAGGCCACCCGCGCCAAACAGGCCGGGGTCGGCGGCCAGCAGGCTGTGCTGGCCTCTGCCCAGGCCCAGCTGGCCCGCGCCCAGGCCGACATGCGCCGCGTTGACGAACTGGTGGCCGACGGCTCGGTTTCCTTGCGCGAACGCGACCAGACCCGCGCCGCCCTGCAACAGGCCCAGGCCGCCGTGCAGCAGGCGAAAGCAGGCGGCGAGGCGGCGCGTCAGGACGTGCTGTCCACCGTCGTCGGTCGGGGCTCGCTGGCCGCCGCCGTCGCCAACGCCGAGGCCCAGGTGCGCCTGGCCCAGATCGACCTTTCCAACACCGTCATCCTCGCCCCGCAGGACGGCCAGCTCGGCGAGGTCAGTGTCCGCAAGGGCCAGTACGTCGCCGCCGGCACGCAGCTGACCGCCGTGGTGCCGCGCCAGCTGTGGGTCACCGCCAACTTCAAGGAGCGCCAGACCGCGAAGATGGCCCCCGGCGAACGCGCCACCCTGCGCGTCGACGCCCTCGGCGGCGCCAGACTGACGGGGGTCGTCGAACGCATCTCCCCGGCCAGCGGCTCGGAGTTCAGCGTGCTGAAGCCCGACAACGCCACCGGCAACTTCGTCAAGGTCGCCCAGAGGATACCGGTCCGCATCAAGCTCGACCCCGGCCAGAAGGCCGCCGAGCGCCTGCGCGTCGGCATGAGCGTCGAGGCCCGGGTCGACACCAGCACGGGTGGCCTGTGATGCCCAAATTCGTCAAGGGCCTCTTCCCCCTGCTGCTGACCAGCGCCATCGCCCTGCAGGCCTGCGCCACCACCGCGACGCCCGTCCCGCCGGCCGCCACCGTAACCGCTCCGACTGTCTGGCGCACAGACCCCGGCCCGGGTGTGGCCATCGACAAGGCCTGGTGGACCGGCTTTGGCGACCCGGTGCTGACGCAGCTGGTCGAGACCGCTGTCGCCAACAACACCGACGTCGCCATCGCCGCCGCCCGCGTCGACGAGGCCCGCGCCCAGACCCGCGTCTCCCGCGCCGCCCTGCTGCCGACGCTCGACGCCGGAGCCGGCGCCCAGGACGCGCGAACCTTGAACGCCTTCGGCCAGCCGACCACCGCCTACAGCGCCCAGCCGCAACTGACCTTTGCCTACGAGGTCGATCTCTGGGGCCGACTGCGCGACCAGGACAAGGCCGCCCGCGCCAGCCTGCAGGCCAGCCAGAACGCCCGCGACACGGCGACCTTGAGCGTCGCCGCCGCCACCGCCAACGGCTACATCGTCCTGCGCGGCCTCGACGCTCGCCTGCTCACAGCCAATGAGACGCTCGCTGCCCGCACCGAGGCCCTGCGCCTGGCCAAATCCCGCGCCGACGCCGGCTACACCTCCAGACTCGAACTGAAGCAGGCCGAAGCGGAATACCAGGCCGCCGCCCAGCAGATCCCGACCCTGAAGCTGGCCATCAGCCGCCAGGAAAATGCGCTGAGTCTGCTACTCGGCCAGGCCCCCGCCGCCATCCCGCGCGGCGTCGGCCTCTTCGCCCTGACCCAGCCGCCGACGCCCGAGGGCCTGCCCTCCAACCTGCTGCGCCGCCGCCCCGACATCGCCCAGGCGGAGAACACCCTGGTCGCCAGCGACGCCGCCTATGCCGGCGCCCGCGCCCAGCTGTTGCCGCAGGTCCGCCTCACCGCCAGCCTCGGCGCCCTGTTCGTCGAGGGTCTCGACGGCCCGACCAATGTCTGGGGCCTCGGCGGCAGCATCCTCGCCCCCCTGTTCAACGGCGGCCGCCTCTCCGCCCAGGCCGACGCCGCCGGTAGCCGCCGCGACCAGGCCGCCTTCGCCTACCGCAAGTCGGTGCTCACCGCCTTCCGCGAGGTCGAGGATGCGATGGCCGCCGTCCAGCGCCTGCGCGAGGTGGAAGCCGCCGTCCAGGCCCAGCGCGACGCCGCCGCCGAGACCCGCCGCATCGCCCGGAACCGCTACCAGGCCGGCTACGCCTCCTACCTCGAGGAGCTCGACGCCCAGCGCAGCCTGTTCTCCGCCGAACTGGCCCTGAGCGCGGCCCGCGCAGACCGTCTGGCAGCGACAGTGCAGCTCTATCAGGCGATGGGCGGGGGTTGGAGCGCCGACTAGATCCTCCCCCATCGGGGGAGGGGGACCATCGCGCAGCGGTGGTGGAGGGGGTCCGCACCGGCGGTTCAGCTTCACGAGGTTTACCCGCCGACGTGAGCGGTGCCCCCCTCCGTCAGCCGCCTATCGGCGCCTGCCACCTCCCCCATTGGGGGAGGACCCGCCCCCTTAGCGCTATGAATTTTCTAACTAATTCCAATATGTCTAGACATATTCATCGACAAATCGGCACTTGACCGCCTGGCGGCCGACCCCCCGTCACCGGCACGGGCTCAATCGGGGCTACAATCCGCAACACTCGACCTACGCCCCGACCCACGCGCCGGGCTACATCTGGTGACATCCAGCCTACGAAAAGGGCCACATGCTCAAAGGCTTAAGCTGA
>JANPKF010000057.1:0-2948 GCA_031425895.1 Caulobacteraceae bacterium
CGAGGCCGGGGGCGGTGATGCTGCCGGCCCGGCCGGAAGCGGTGCCGATGAGCCCGAACGACACGGCGCTGATCGTCGTGGACATGCAGAACGCCTACGCCTCGCCCGACGGGTATCTCGACAAGGCCGGCTTCGATATCGGCGGGGCCGCCGCCGTGATCAGCCAGATCGCCCAGGCCTGCGACGCGGCCCGGTCCGCCGGGGTGCAGGTGGTGTATTTCCAGAACGGCTGGGATCCGGACTACGTCGAGGCCGGCGGCGAGGGTTCGCCCAACTGGTGGAAATCGAACGCCCTGAAGACCATGCGGGAGAAGCCCGAGCTGGAGGGGACGCTGCTGGCCAAGGGTGGCTGGGACTATGAGCTGGTGGAGGCGTTGAAGCCCCGGGCCGGCGACATCGTCATCCAGAAGCCTCGCTACAGCGCCTTCTTCAACACCTCGCTCGACTCGGTGCTGCGGGCGCGGGGCATCCGCAATCTGGTGTTTGTCGGGATCGCCACCAATGTCTGCGTGGAATCGACCCTGCGCGATGCGTTCCACCTGGAATACTTCAGCGTCATGCTGGAAGACGCCGTGCATCAGGCGGGACCGGCGTTTCTGCAGGAGGCCACGGTGTACAACGTCGAGAAGTTCTTCGGCTGGGTGAGCAACACGGCCGATTTCTGCGGGGCCATCCGGCAGACGCCGCTAACCTGAAATATGTTCCGCTCATCCGGGCGAACGCCGGGACCCAGCCGTCTGAGCGCTGTCGGTTCCGGAAAAATCCCTGATCAGCGACGCTGAATCTGGGTCCCGGCGTTCGCCGGGATGAGCGGAAAGTTTGGATAACCAAAGGAGCCAATCATGCCCAAGACCGTCATCACCCCGCCCGGGACCGTCACCCCCATAGCGCCCTTCTCGCCCGGCACGCTCGCCGATGGCGTGGTCTACGTTTCCGGCACGCTGGCCTTCGACAAGGACAACAATGTCGCCCACGTCGGCGACGCCGAGGGCCAGACGCGGCAGGTGCTGGAGACCATCAAGTCGGTTATCGAGACAGCCGGCGGGACCATGGACGACGTCACCATGAATCACATCTTCCTCAAGGACTGGGCCGACTACGCGGCCATGAACAAGGTCTATGCGGAGTATTTTCCGGGCGAGAAGCCGGCCCGGTTCTGCATCGTCTGCGGCCTGGTGCGGCCGGACTTCCTCGTCGAGATCGCCTCGATCGCCCACATCGGCAAATGACATCCGCCCAGTCGTCGACGGTTGCCTGACAACTCTGGGTTAGGTTCCGATAACCGTGTTTGGCGACGAAAGCGGATCCCAGACAAGGCGAAGGGGCGCACCGGGGGGGTGGTGCGCCCCTTCTTGTCAGGGCGCGGGGGGATGCGCCATGACGCCTGCCTCAGGTCGGATTGGGGGGGACCCAGGCAGGATTCGAATGTCGGTGTCAGATCAGGCTGTCGCTCCGCCCCCCAACGCCTTGTACATGCCAGCTGAAGTTTGCGCCCTCACAAGCCATAGCGCAACCAAAGCCTTCTCAGCGCTGTATCTGGTTCTCTGGGCATCTAGCAAGACCAGATAGCTATCGATCCCCTGCTCATAGCGGATTCTTGAAAGCCTTTCCGCGTCCTGGGCGGCGATCAAGAGGCGAGTCGCCGCTTCCAGTCGCCTATTGAGCGTCGTTTGGGTGGCCAGCGCGTCGGACACCTCGCGAAAGGCGGTCTGGACAGTTTTCTCGTACTGGGCGAGTGCAACCTCGCGGTCCACCTTTGCAACCCTGAGATTTGCCGAGTTCGCACCACCGTCGAAGATCGGCAGGCTGATGGCCGGGGCGAAGCTCCAGGCGCCAGAACCGCCACCGAACAGACCCGACAGATCGGTGCTGGCGGCGCCGGCGCTGGCGGTCAGGGTGATGCGCGGGAAGAAGGCCGCGCGGGCGGCGCCGATGTTGGCGTTCATGCCCTGAAGCCTGTGCTCGGCAGCCTGCACGTCGGGACGACGGGCGAGCACATCCGACGGCACGCCGGCCGGCAGGTCGTGACGAATGGCCAGTTGCGCCAGGTCGCCGGCAGGCAGGAGGCCGGCGGGCACGTCTGTTCCGGCCAACAGGGTGAGGACGTTACGGTCGCGAGCGACCTGGGCCTCGGCGGCGGCGAGATCGCCCCTCGCCTGTTCAGCCAGGGTCTCGGCCTGGCGCACCTCCAGCAGATTGGCGGCGCCGCCCTCCTGACGCCTGCGGGTCAGGGCCAGCGATTCCTCGCTGGATTTCAGGGTGTTCTGCGAGACCGTCAGCAGGTCCTGGTCGGCGGCAAGGGTCGCCCAGGCGGTGGCGGTCTCGGCGATCAGGCTGATCTGCACCGCTCGGCGGGTCTCCGCCGTGGCCAGATAGGTCTGAAGGGCGGCGGCGTTGAGGCTGCGCACCCGGCCGAAAAAATCCAGCTCGTAGGCGGTGACGCCGAGACTGGCGCTGTAGCTTTCGCCCTCCCCGGCCGATGGCGTTCCAGCCACCTCCCCAGGGGTTCGGCTGCGCGAACCGCTCAAGCCCGCGTCCACGGACGGCACGGAGGACGCGCGCTGGACCCGGTACTGGGCCTGGGCCCGCTCGATGTTCAGCACGGCGACGCGCAGGTCGCGGTTCTGGTCGAGGGCCAGCTGGATGACGCCTTGCAGGCGTGGGTCCTGGTAGACCTCTTTCCAGGCCAGGTCGGCGGCGCTGGTGGTCTGACCGGCGGCGGCGCCGTCGGGCCACACCTGGGCAACCGGCAGGGCGGGTTTCTCATAGGCCGGCGCCATGGAGGCGCAGGCCGTGAGAGCGGTGGAAGCCATCAGCAGGGCGGAGATCAGGCGGCGGTTCATGCGGAAACTCCCGGCTCGGCCGCGTCCGCTGGAGGGACGACCGGTTTGGGTTTGCGGGTGAAGAAGCGCTGCACCAGCACATAGAACAGCGGCACGAAGACCAGC
>JANPKF010000058.1:0-1866 GCA_031425895.1 Caulobacteraceae bacterium
GCCTCGCATAGCTTCGGGCGATCCGGCGCCGTCGGTGAGCCGGATGTGATAACGGCCTCGGCCATCACTATTCGCACCTCTTGCAGAACCGCAGTGCAGGCTAGAGGGTCGCCGGGTGGCGACCTGGGCATCGGCGGGTAGAGGGTCTCGGCATTGACCTTGAGACAGCGGAGGGCTTCGGCCCGCGCGGCGGCGTCATCCTGGATGAAGGCGTTCAGCTCGCTCAGCACCGTCGCCAGCCCGCCGGGCTCGTTGGTGGTCAGGGCCTGCCAGATGGCGGCCTGGTCCGACGCCATGGAATACTGCTTCTGAAATTCGGCGTCGGACGATCGACTGGTCAGGGCGGCCGCGCAGCGTGAGGCAATGAGGCCGTGGTCGGCCGGTGACGCAGGCCCGCGCGCTGCGGCCCCGGCGACGAAGACCAGGCTCGCGAGGGCGACGAGGGCGGCGCGGATCACTACCAGACGCCGATCTTCCGGGCTTCGCCTTGGCTGATCGGTTGGTGGGCGGCTTCGTGGTCCTGTTCGGCCAGGAAGCGCACGGCCTCGAGCGCGGCCATGCAGCCCATGCCGGCGGCGGTGACCGCCTGGCGGTAGATGTCGTCGGTGACGTCGCCGGCCGCGTAGACCCAGGTGATGGCGGTCGAGGCGGTGCCCGGCTGGACCTTCAGGTAGCGGCCGGAGTGCCTCTCAAGCTGGCCGGCGCACAGTTCGGAGGAGGGGGCGTGGCCGAGGGCGATGAAGACGCCGTCGGTGGCCAGATCGCGGGTCTCGCCGGTCTTCACCGACTTGAGGCGGACGCCGGTGACGCCCATGGGATCGGTGTCGCCGGTCACCTCGTCGATGACATGGTCCCAGACCACCTCGATCTTCGGATGGGCGAACAGGCGTTCCTGCAGGATCTTCTCGGCCCGCAGTTCGTCCTTGCGGTGAACGAGGGTGACCTTTGAGGCGAAGTTGGTGAGGAACAGGGCCTCCTCGACGGCGGTGTTGCCGCCGCCGACCACGATGACCTCTTTGTTGCGATAGAAGAAGCCGTCGCAGGTGGCGCAGGCGCTGACGCCAAAGCCCTGGTATTTCGCCTCGCTCTCGATGCCCAGCCACTTGGCTTGCGCGCCGGTGGCGATGATCAGGGTCTCGGCCAGCCATTCCTCGCCGCTGTCGCACTTGATGTGGAAGGGGCGTCTGGAGAGGTCGGCGCTGAGCACGATGTCGCTGACGAACTCGGTCCCGACATGCTCGGCCTGGGCCTTCATCTGGTCCATCAGCCAGGGGCCCTGGATGACATCGGCGAAGCCCGGATAGTTCTCGACGTCCGTTGTGATGGTCAGCTGGCCGCCGGGCTGGATGCCGGCCATCAACACGGGCTTCAGCAGGGCGCGGGCGGCGTAGATGGCGGCGGTGTAGCCGGCGGGGCCGGAACCGATGATCAGGCAGCGTGTGGTGCGGGGTGTGGGGCTCGACATGGGGGCAGATATAGGGTCGATTCCGCTTTCGCGCGATGGGGCTGACCGTGGCTTTGTCCAGGCGCGTCGGATCGGGAGGGGACTATGAAGGGTGGATTGGCGCTGGGCGTCGCTCTGGGTGTTGCTGTCGGCGCGGCGGTCGGGGTGGCGACCGACAATCTCGGCTTCTGGCTGAGCATCGGCGTCGCGATCGGCGCCGGCCTGGGGGCGGCGATGCAGGCGGGCGCCTTCCGCCGGAAAAAAGGCAAGGGACAGTCCGGCGATGGCGGAATCATCGACGGCGGCTCGAGCAGTGGGTCGCGGAGCAAGGACAACGATTCCAGCGACAGCGACGATGGCGGCGGCGATGGCGGTGGCGGGGGTGACTGACAAGTCAGCGTCGAATTGGCGAGAGGCCTGGC
>JANPKF010000059.1:0-2246 GCA_031425895.1 Caulobacteraceae bacterium
CCCGGCCCGGGCGATGATGTCGGCGAACAGGGGCTCGGTGGTGAGCGGGGAGGCGGAGGCCATGGCCACGGCCGGGGTGGGCGGCGCGGCGTCCGTGGCCCCGCTCCAGGAGGCCAGCCAGAGCATGGAGGCGGCGACGACGGCTTCGCAGGACATGGCGATCCTTTTCGAGGGACGGTAGTTACTGTTGCCCATGACCATGCCGCAGCGTGGTAAATGCGCCGTTTACGATTGCCGGAACCGCCATGACCGAGACCCCCGCCTGGACCGCCCTGAAAGCCGCCGCCAAGGCCGACGGGGCGCGGCGTATCCGCGACCTGTTCGACGCCGAGCCGGACCGGCTGGCCGGGCTGACCTTCGAGGCGGCGGGCCTGACCCTGGACCTGTCCAAGCAGCCCTGGAGCCGGGAGGGGGCGACGGTGGCGGTCGAGCTGGCCGTGGCGGCGGGGGTGGAAGCGGCGCGGGCGCGGCTGTTCAACGGTGAGATCGTCAATCTCACCGAAGGGCGGCCGGCCATGCATATGGCGCTGCGGGCGGCGGCGGGGGCGGATTTCATGGCGGCGGGCAAGGCGGTTTCCGAGGAGGTCGAGGACGTTCGCGACGCCATGCAGGACTTCGTGGCGGCGGTGCGGTCGGGGATGGTCGGCGGGGCGACGGGGAAGCCGTTCAAGGCCGTGCTCCATATCGGCATTGGCGGGTCCGACCTCGGCCCCCGGCTGGTCTGGGAGGCGCTGCGGCCGTTGGTCCCCGAAATCCAGCTTCGGTTCGCCGCCAACATCGACGGGGCCGAGTTCGCCGCCGCCACGGCGGGGCTGGACCCGGAGGAGACGCTGGTCGTCGTCGTCTCCAAGACCTTCACGACGCAGGAGACGCTGGCCAATGCGCGGGCCGCCAAGGCCTGGCTGGAGGCCAAGCTCGGCGCCGGCAAGGCCGACAGTCACCTGGCGGCGGTCAGCGCCAATCCGGCCGAGGCCGGGCGGTTCGGGGTGCCCGAGGACCGGGTGTTCGCCTTCCGCGACTGGGTCGGCGGGCGCTATTCGGTGTGGTCGGCGGTGGGGCTCTCCTGTGCGATCGGGCTGGGCTGGCCGGCGTTCGAAGGGTTGCTGGCCGGGGCGGCGGCGATGGACGAGCATTTCGAGACCGCGCCGCTCGACGCCAACATGCCGGTGATGCTGGCCCTGGCCCATGTGTTCAACCGCAACGGGCTGGAGCGACCGCTGCGGGCGGTCGTGCCCTATGCCCGGCGGCTGGCGCTGTTTCCGGCCTATCTGCAGCAGCTGGAGATGGAGTCGAACGGCAAGCGGGTGACGCAAGGGGGGCAGCCGGTGAGCCAGGCGACGGCGGCTTCGGTGTTCGGCGATGCGGGCACCAACGGCCAGCACGCCTTCTTCCAGCTGCTGCACCAGGGGACCGACGTCATCCCTGTCGACTTCATTGCGCTGGCCGAGGACCACGAGGGACCGAAGAGCCATCGCAACATGCTGCTGGCCAACGCCATCGCCCAGGCCGAGGCGCTGATGATCGGCCAGGAGAATTTGAACGAGCCGCACCGCCACTTCCCGGGCGACCGGCCGTCGAGCTTCATTCTGATCGACCGGCTGACCCCCGAGACCCTGGGGGCGCTGATTGCGCTGTACGAACACAAGACCTTCGTCGAGGGGGTGCTGTGGGACATCGACAGTTTCGACCAGTGGGGGGTGGAACTGGGGAAGGTGCTGGCGGGGCGGGTGTTGCGGGAACTGGATGGCGGCGATGGGCCGGAGCATGACCCGTCGACGGCGGCGCTGATCGCCCGGTTGGCGCGGTAGGGCTATCGAAGCGGGAAACCATTATACCGCGCGGGCGGAGACTACATTCAAAGGCGCGAGTCCGGGCTTGGACTTCGAAAGGCCCGGCCCTGTTGGTTTTCCCGTAGCTTGACCGGCTGTGAATGTAGGTCGGGACGTAGGTCGGGCGTAGCCCGGGCAGCTGTGAATGTAGGTCGGTTTGTGCGCGGTGCGGGCTACATCGGCTTGCCGGATTTGCCACACGGGCGGAAGCGGGCCGGGTTGGTCGAAAATCGTTATGTCTAGACATATTCATGTTGCGATTTGCCCGGTCAGACCGCCCGGCGTGCGCCTTCCCCCGCGCGGGGAGGTTGGCGCCTCGCCCGCTCTCCGCTATAGCCCCTCCCCGATGACCGCCCTGTCGCACCATCACGCGCACCACCACACCTTCCCTTGCGGGACGGGTCGGGTTCGCGCGGC
>JANPKF010000060.1:0-4955 GCA_031425895.1 Caulobacteraceae bacterium
CCGCCGCCAGCGCCTTGAGCGCGATCCGATGCCACATGCTTAATCCCCCTTCGAAGCCTATTAAGCATTATCCGCCATTGCTCGGCTGTCTACGAGGAGAGTCGCCCGTGCCCATGCCTGTCGAAGAACTGGAACGCCGCCTGACGCAGGCCTTCCCGGATTCGGAAATCACCATCACCGACCTCGCCGGCGACGGCGACCACTACAAGGCGCGCATCGTCTCCCCTGCCTTCGCCGGCCTGCCGCGGGTGCGCCAGCACCAGCTGGTCAACAAGGCGCTCGCCGACGTGCTCGGGACCGTGCTTCACGCCCTCGCCCTCGAAACCGCAGCCCCTTAAGGACGCCATGCGCTACAGACCCTTCGGCGCCACCTACGGAATGGCCGTCTCGGTGGTCACCTTGCTGCTCGACGACACCAGCCGCAAATCGGCCCGCGACTGGCGCGAGCTGATCGAGGCGGCCATGGGCGCCGGCATCAACGCCTTCATGATTGATGGCCACAGCGAATCCCTGCTGGACGGCCTGGCTCAGGCCATCGCCGCCATCGAGCGGCGCCTCATCTTCCTGGCCTGGCGGGCGCCGACGATCGGCAACCTGGACCACACCACCAGCATGATGCTGCGCCGGCTGGACACCGACTATCTCGATCTGCTGGTCGTCGAGGACCTGGAGCAGATCGAGTTCGCCCGCACGGTCAAGCATAGCCGCGCCGCCCGCCAGATCGGCATCTCGGGGTCTGGCGAAATCCTCGACATGGCGCTGAAGCGCGGCGGCGTCGACTGCCTGATCGCCCCCTACAATCTGACCTCCATGGGCATGGAGCGGGTTCGTCTGAAGACTGCATCAGAGCGCAACATCCCGGTCCTTGCCCGCGATGTCTGCCCGGCCGAACTGACCGGCGAGGACAAGGCCGGCCTGATCCCCAAGGGCTGGTTCAGGAGGAAGCCGAAGATCACCGCCCGCAGCCCCTATCACTTTCTCGAGGACACGCATGGCTGGACTGGCGAGGAGATCTGCCTGGCCTACGCCCTGTTCGAGCCGGCCATAACCAGTGTGCAGATGCAGGCCGACAGCCTCGAGCGACTGACCCGGCTGGCGGCCGTTCCGGAGCGCGAGCTGCCCACCGGCGTCGCCGCCCAGATCGAGATGGCCCGCTTCTCGGCCAACAAGAAGCGCTGATCGCCCAGGCTTGATTGCAGCGGGTTCTTGACCCGGAGCCCCCCGGCGCCTAGCTGAGGGGGCAAGTTTTCTTGAGGAATTGACCATGTCCGAAGCCCCCAGCACCGACACCACCGTGGCAGATCGCGTCCAGGCCTTCATCGTCGGCGCCGTGGCCGAGAACCCCGTCGTGGTGTTCATGAAGGGTGAGCCGGACCAGCCGCGCTGCGGCTTCTCGGCCCAGGTCGTGCAGATCCTCGACCACCTGGAAGTCAACTTCGTTGGCGTGGACGTGCTTCAGTCCGAAGAGCTGCGCCAGGGAATCAAGACCTACAGCGACTGGCCGACCATCCCCCAGCTCTATGTGAAGGGCGAATTCGTCGGCGGCTGCGACATCATCCGCGAGATGTACCAGGCTGGTGAGCTGAAGACCTTCCTGCAGGGCCAGGGCGTTCTCCCCCAGACCGCCTAAGGGCGTGAGCCGCAGCCTGACCCCACCCGACGGCCGCCAGACCTTCACGCTCGACTTCACGCCCGAGCCGGCCGACATCGACGAGAACGGCCACGTCAACAACGTGGTCTATCTCGGCTGGATGCAGGACCTGGCCACCGGCCACTGGCGCGCCCGACTTCCTGCTGAAGAACAGTCGAAATGGGCCTGGATCGCCCTTCACCACGAACTGGACTACCGCCGTGAGCTGAAGCTGGGAGAGACCGCAAGCGCGGTCACCTGGATCGGCGATCGACGCGGGCCGCGCATGGATCGCTTCTACCGGATCAACGGGCCGGATGGAGAGATGTGCTCTCAAGGCCGCTCTGAATGGTGCCTGATCGACGCGGCCTCCCGGCGCCCGGTCCGCGTGCCTGAGTGGATGGAGACGATGTTCTGTGTCGGGCTCAACGGGCCGCCAACGGATTGACGATCGCCACCGACTGACCGGGCTTGAGGCCCAACTCCGCGTAGGAAAAGGCGATCTCTACCGGCTGCGGAGTCGCCTTGCAGTCATCGACCTTCTTGCGCCCGAACGCGACGGCTACCCGGTTTCCCGCCCGCTCGACAAACCAGACTATGTCCGACTTGGTCGTGCAGCCGGTCGAGGTGACCCGGATGACCAGGGTATCGGCCCGCACCTCAGCGCTGATCAACGGCTCCAGCTCGACCATGCCAGCGTCGGGCGAGGAATAGACCGCCCTCGTGGCGCAGGCCGAAACCAGCAACAGGGCGGCGAGCAAGGCATGGCGACGTGTCATTTGATCAACAAAGACAGCCGGGGGGTTCTTGTCTAGCCTTTGGCTGTGCGTCGTTTGGGGGGCTTTCATGCGTTGGGTGATTTCTCTGTCCGTCGCGGCCCTCCTCCTGTCCCCGATCAGCGCCGCCGCCCGTCCAGCAACGCCGGCCATCGAGGCGGGCGTTGAGGAGGCCATGAAGAGCACCGGGGCGAAGGGGCTGGCGTTGGCCGTGATCGAGGACGGCCAGGTCACCTACGTCAGGACTTTCGGTGACCGAAACGCCGGCGGCGACCCGCTGACACCCGATACGGTGATGTATGGCGCCTCCCTGACCAAGGCTGTGTTCGCCTACACTGTTCTGCAACTGGTCGATGAAGGGCTCATCGAACTCGACACCCCGATTTCGAAGTACCTGGCCAAGCCCCTGCCCGACTACCCCGGCTTCGGCGATGACTACGCCCCCTACGAAACCCTCACCGACGAACGCTGGCGAAGGATCACCCCGCGCATGCTGCTGACCCACAGCGCCGGCTTCAGCAACTTCTATTGGACCAATCCCGGCGAGAAGCTGGTCATCCACTTCGACCCGGGCAGCCGCTATGCCTACAGCGGCGACGGCATGATCCTGCTGCAGTTCGTGCTGGAGAAGGGCCTTGGCCTCGACCTCGGCAAGGAGATGCAGCGCCGGGTGTTCGACCGCTTCGGCATGAAGAACACCGCGATGATCTGGCGGCCGGACTTCGCCGGCAACCTGGCCGATGGGTGGGACGAAGCCGGCAAGCCGGAACCGCATGACGAACGCAGCCGGGTTCGCGCCGCCGGCTCGATGGACACGACAATCGAAGACTTCGCCCGCTTCTCCGCCGCCGTCATTCGGGGCGATGGCCTGTCGCCGGCCGCGCGGGCAGAGATGGTCAAGGCCAGCCTGCCGATCACCACCCGAAGCCAGTTCCTGACCTTGCAGCCCGAACTTCCGCCGGAGCAGCGCCGCAAGGACCTCGCCGCCGGGCTTGGTGTGGTGGTGTTCGACGGCCCGCAGGGTCATGGCTTCCTTAAAGGGGGCCACAACGACACCACGGCAAACACCTGGGTCTGCGTTGAGAAGGGCAAACGCTGCGTCGTCATTCTCTCGAACGACGTGCGGGCGGAGAAGGCGTTTCCCGAGCTGGTCAGGACCGCGCTCGGCGACACCGGCGCGCCCTACGAGTGGGAATATGGCTTTGCGCCGAACGCCAGATAGAAAAAGGGCCCCGGATTGCTCCGGGGCCCTCGATCTCTTGGTCTGAACCGACCCCTTACGAGGAGTAGAATTCGACGACCAGGTTCGGTTCCATCTTCACCGGGTACGGCACTTCGGCCAGTTCCGGGGCACGGACGAAGGTGGCCGAGAAGGAGCGGATGTCGACCGTGATGTACTCGGCGAAGTCACGCTCCGACGAGCTCAGGGCTTCCAGCACCAGCGCCATGTTGCGCGACTTTTCACGCACGGTGACGACGTCGCCCGGCTTCACGCGGTAGCTGGCGATGTTGACGCGCTTGCCGTTCACCAGCACGTGGCCGTGGTTGACGAACTGGCGGGCGGCGAACACGGTCGGCACGAACTTGGCGCGGTAGACAACCGCGTCCAGGCGGCTTTCCAGCAGCGCGATGAGGTTTTCCGAGGTGTTGCCCTTGCGGCGGTCAGCCTCTTCGTAGGTCTTGGCGAACTGCTTTTCGGTCAGGTTGCCGTAGTAGCCCTTGAGCTTCTGCTTGGCCTTCAGCTGCAGGCCGAAGTCGGAGACCTTGGACTTGCGGCGCTGGCCATGCTGGCCGGGGCCGTAGGAACGCTTGTTGTCCTGGGACTTCGGACGACCCCAGATGTATTCGCCCATCCGGCGGTCGATTTTGTACTTGGCGCTATGGCGCTTGGACATAAGTCACTCTTTCTAGTCGATCCGGGCCGGCGGCCCCATCAGTGGGACCACGATCTCAACGGCGGCTACGGATCACCCGTCATGTATTCCGGCGCCAGCCGGCGAGCCGGCGGCGTGGAAAGCGCGGTGTATGACGGCGCGGGCCGTTGAAGTCAAGGCGGCGGTGCGGCCCTGGCGCATTGCGCGGCGCGGGTGCGTGTTCGCCAGCCTTGTTTTGCCGCCTTCCCTTACGCAAAGTCGCGGCGAGTACGGGAATCGCCATGGCCGACACCTTTTCTCCGCAGCGAACGGTCGCCATCGTCGGCGGCGGCTTCAGCGGGACCCTGCTGGCCCTCAAGTTGACCGCCGCGCGGCCGGGCTGGCGTATCCTGCTCATCGACCCGGCGGTGCAGCCCGGACGAGGCCTGGCCTACGGCGCCTGCGAACCCTACCACCTGCTCAATGTGCCGGCCCATCGCATGGAGACCGGTCTGACGCCGCCGTTCCAGGACTGGCTGTCGGGCGCCGGCCGCCACCTCGACGAGGCCCTGGTCGAGAGCGACGGCGTCCTGGCCGACGCCTTCCTGCCGCGCGGCCTGCTCGGCGACTATCTGCAGGAGCGCCTTGAGGCCGCTTGCGACGGCGAGGGCCTGCGGACCATCCGGGGCGAGGCGG
>JANPKF010000061.1:0-4459 GCA_031425895.1 Caulobacteraceae bacterium
GCCGCACCTGTGCGCTGATCACCCCAGAGACGCCACTTAATTCCCGGTAATTTCGAGGAAACTTGGCTAACGCAGGTCCTCGGATGCACGCGCCGCGCGAGCTCCGCAGGTATCGCAGATCAGGGCCGAGCCCTTGCGCACCACCGCGATGTCCCCGCAGGCCGAACAGACCTCGGCCGACTCCAGCACCGCCGGTCCGGGACCCCGCCCGGCGCTGGGCAGGAACACCAGGTTGTCGGGCGCCGCGCCGCGCGAGAAGCCACGGGAGATGTAATGCGAAACCGGCGGCGGCTCCTCCTGGGCGGTCGCGTCGGCCTTGCCGCGGCCCAGACCGTCGGCGTTCAACTCGCCCGGGTCGGCGCTGGCCAGGTCCTCGCGCCCCAGATAGCTGACGCCGAGCTCGCGGAAGATGTAGTCGAGGATGGAGGTCGCCGACTTCACCTGGTCGTTGCCGGTCACCGGGCCGGCGGGCTCGAAGCGGGTGAAGACGAAGGCGTCGACGAACTCCTCGAGCGGCACGCCGTATTGCAGGCCGATGGAGATGGCGATGGCGAAGTTGTTCATCACGCTGCGGAAGGCGGCGCCTTCCTTGTGCATGTCGATGAAGATCTCGCCCAGCTCGCCGTCGTCGTACTCGCCGGTGTGGAGGTAGACCTTGTGGCCGCCGACGGCCGCCTTCTGGATGTAGCCCTTGCGGCGGTCGGGAAGTTTGCGGCGGGTGCGGTCGCGTTCGATCACGCGCTCGATGATGCGCTCCTGGGCCGGCGCGGCGCGCGGCGCTTCGGGGGCGGCCTCGTCCGGGATGGCGAGGTTGAACGCAAGCGGCGGACCGGCGCGGTCCAGCCGCAGGGCCCGGACCCCGGCGGCGAGCGCCTGGGCCTGGATCAGGACAGCTTCGGAGGGCAGGGCGGTGAAGCTGAGCGGCAGGCGCAGCGCCCCGGCGTGGCCGCAGGCGTCATCGATGGCGGCGTGCAGCGCCAGGCGGGCGGCGAAGGGCTGCTCAGGATCCAGGATGGCGCGGGCGGCGGGCGAGAGGTCGCTCGCAAGGTCGAGGCTTGCGGAGCCAAGGACCCAGGCGCCGGCCTCGGCGATCTGGCGTTCGGTGAAGCCGGCCAGGCCGAGCGTGTCGAAGCCGGGACGGCGCAGCGCCTCGGGATCGGCGCCGAGGATATCGCGCAGGAAGCCCTCGCCGACGACCAGCGGGCTGAAGGCGTCGCGCAGGTCGGTGACCAGGGGAAGGACGGCCTGGATGGACTCGGTTTCGAGGACGGTGAACCCCAGGGCGGCCAGGGAGGCGCTGTTGATATGCGGGGCTTCGGCGAAGTCGCGGCGGCCGAGCAGGGCCAGGCGCAGGGCGTCGGGATCCTCGCCAAGATAGGCGAGCGCATCGATGGCCGGCTCGGCGACGACGCGCAGGGTTTCGCCGTCTTCGGTCTCGGCGATGGTGAGCGGGCCGGACCAGGGGGCGGCGGCCATCGAGGCGGCCCCCAGGCGCAGCTGGAGCTCGGCGTCCTCGTACGGGGCGACGTCGGAGAGGCCCCGGGCGGCCGAGGCAGCGCGGCTCCACAGGTCGGCGGCCAGGTCGCGGGCCTCGTCGCTGTCGTAGGCCAGGCCTCGGGCAACGATCAGGGCGGCGGTGTTGGCAAGGGTCAGGGTTGCGCAGGCATCCGGGCCGGCGTCGAGGCGGACGGCCGTGGCCAGCAGGCGGACGGCGGCCTCGAAGCCCGCCATGTCGAAGGTCTGACCCTGCTGGAAGGCGAGCAGATCGAGGGCGGCGACCGGGCCGGCGGCGCGGGCCGACAGGGCGGCGGCATCCTCGGCGGTCAGGGCCAGGGTGGCGGCGCCGGTGCGCCAGCCGAGGGCGGCCAGCTCACGTTCGCGGCCGGTGTGGGCATCGTCGGCGGCCTGAAGGATGACGGCTGGGCGAGCGGGCGCCCTGGCGGCCTGCGACGCGGTGGAAAGGCCGCACAGGCCCGCCCCGATGGCGTCGCTGATAGCGGCGTCGCTGGCCCCGGCGGCGCGGGCGGCGCGGGCCATGCGGGCCAGAGCCGGGTTGGCAGCCGGATCGGCGCAGGCGGCGGCGTCGCCTTCGCAGCGGCGGACGGCGTCGCTGACGGCGGCCAGGCGCTCGGTCAGGGTGCGCAGGGCCGGGCGGGTCAGATCGTGGGCGACGATATCAGCGGCGAAGGCGGCCAGAGCGCGGTCGGCCTCCGGGGCGGCAAGGTCGATGACCGGCAGCGGCGCGGAGCGTTGCGGGCCGGCCAGGGCGACGACGCCGTGGCTCATCAGGGCAAACAGCTCGTCACGGAAGGCGCCGGCGTCGGTGGGGCGGGCGAACAGGCCGGCTGTCCAGCCCTTGCCGGCCAGGTCCTGCGCCTTGCGGGCCGGGCCGCCGCCAAGAAGGCCGATGGGGGTCAGAGGTTGGCTAAAGACGTTGGGCAGGTCTTGCGCCGGCACGGGATCGGCCAGCGTGTCGGCCCAGTCCGCCCAGGCCTGGACGCGGGCGCTCGGCCAGCTGACCGGCGCCAGCACGCCGGTCAGAGCGCTCGCCCCCTCCAGGGTGCGAAGCTCGACTTCCGGCCCCGCGGCCTTGGCTCGCCGTCGCTCGAAACGCATACGTCCGCCGCTCCCACGCTAAGGCGGCCAGGGTAGGGCGCGGGGGAGGCTGGAGCAATAGATGATGGGGTGCGGCACAGGGTCATCCACAAGATGTTGCGTCACCGGTATCGCGCTCCCTCCCCTTTATGGGGAGGGACAGACCGCAAAGTGGTCAGGGTGGGGAAGAAGGATGCCGTGTCCCGATGGCGGGTGATCCCGGAATCCAGGATCTGCAGATGTCTGTGCTTGAAGCCGAGTTCCCCACCCTGCGGGGCTTTGCCTCGCTGTCCCTCCCCATAAAGGGGAGGGAGGGCGCAGCCTTGCCCGATGCCGCTTCCACTTTCCTCCCCCACCCTCTATGTTCCGCTCGAAATTCGACCCCTCCCGACAGACGGATTCTCCTGTGCTGAAAGCGATCTTTACCTGGTGGAACGGCGCCACTCTGGGGCAGACGTTCCACATCAAGCGTCGCGGCGTGAAGATCGGCCAGGATGAGTTCGGCAACACCTACTATGAAGCCCGCGATGACAAGGACAGCTACGACGTCGGTCGCAAGCGGCGCTGGGTGATCTACAACGGCTATGCCGAGGCCTCGAAGGTGCCGCCGGACTGGCATGGCTGGCTGCGCTACACGTTCGAAGAGCCGCCGACGATCGCCCCGCTGCCGCGTCAGAGCTGGGAGAAAGAGCACCGTCCGAACCTGACCGGCACGGTCCACGCCTGGCGGCCCAAGGGTTCGATCTCCGGCGACGGACAGCGCGACAAGGCGACGGGCGACTATCTGCCCTGGACGCCCGAATAGTCATGAAGATGCGGCTGATCCTTCTGGCGGCGGTCGGCCTGGCCATGGGCGGGGTCGCGGTCGCGCAGACTACGGCGCCGCCGCAGTCAAAGACCGCGCCGCAGCCGAAAGCGGCCCCGACCGCCCCAGCGCCGGAAGAACCGCCGCCGGCCAATGTCACCGCCCCGCCGCCTGTCGTCTCCCAGCCGGTGACGCCCGTGCCCATCGTGCCGCTTCCCGATCCCAAGCCAGCCCAGAAGGCCAAGGCCGCCGAGGCCAAGCCGGTCGAGCCGCTGAAGCGCGTCCGCGCCGGCTCGGCTATCATCCAGGCCCTGGACAAGGTCACAGCCGAGACGCTGCGCTTCGAAGTGCCGGTCGGCGGGAGCGTGCGCTACAAGTCGCTGGTCTTCTCCGTTCGGGCCTGCGAGAGCGCCGCGCCGGACGAGACGGCCCCGGAATCGGCCGCCTACATGACGGTGGACAGCTCGCCCAAGCCGCAGCCCGGCCGGCCGTCGCCGCCGACCCGGCAGGTGTTCAAGGGCTGGATGTTCGCCTCATCGCCGGGCCTGAACCCCCTTCAGCACCCGGTCTATGACGCCTGGCTGATCGCCTGCAAGGCCGCCTGACCACCGCCTTCGAAGCGGGCGAAATCGCCATTGACCTCAAGCGCCTGGGCCAGCCGCCGGTGATATTCGGCGCGCGGTATCTCGACGACGCCGAACTGCGTCAGGTGGTCGGTGACGAACTGGCAGTCGAGCAGGCGGTAGCCGCCGACCCTTAAGCGGGCGACCAGGTGGACGAGGGCGACCTTGCTGGCGTCGGTGGCGCGGCTGAACATGCTCTCGCCGAAGAAGGCGCCGCCCAGCGAGACGCCGTAGAGCCCGCCGATCAGTTCGCCGTCGCGCCAGGTCTCGACGCTGTGGGCCTCGCCGCGGCGGTGAAGCTCCCCATAGAGGAACTCGATCACCGGATTGATCCAGGTGTCCTCGCGGCCGGGGGCCGACTGTGCGCAGAGGCCGACGACGCGGTTGAAGGCGGTGTCGGTGCGGACCTCGAAGCGGTCGGATCTGACCGTGCGAG
>JANPKF010000062.1:0-2262 GCA_031425895.1 Caulobacteraceae bacterium
CTCGCGGACCATCTGGGAGACAGTCTGGCTGGCGGCGGAGTGGCTGACGCCCATTCCCAGAGCCAGGGCCTTGATCGAGGCCGGCCCTTTGCGCAGCAGGCCCCGGAGGATCGGCGTGTAGCGGGGCCGCCAGGCGAGGCCGGCAGCGGCGTAGGCGGCCTCGACCTCGCTGTCGAGACGCTCCAGCAAGTCCCGAACGAGGGTGCCGAGGGTGGGCTTGGGGTCTGACATGTCGAATATATATAAGTGCTGTTATATTGTGTCAATGACACCGTGTGGGGTGGCCTTGGGGCCCGCCTTCTTTACGCGCGGGCCGCCAGGAGGTTTCTGGCCGCCGCTACGGGCGAACGGGCTCTTGTCGCCCGGGAATTGCGCGACCGTGGTTGGCCGGTTCGGGCGGCTGAACGGTGACAGTGACGCTTCGCGAGACAGTCACCGGAGCCGGCCCGTCAGGCCTTGTTTCCCTTGCTGCCCGCCCAGGCCTGCTCAAGCTCGCGCAGGCGGCGTTGCTGGTCTGGCGTGCGGATCTCCGTGCGTTCGAAGAGATGGCCTTCGCGCCAGATGAGGCCCGCCGCCACGCCGTGCGCCTTCAGCTCATCGAGCTCCTCTACCCGGCTGTAGGCCCAGAGCCGCCAGCGAGGCACGAGAAGCGACCAGGTGAGCCAGGCCAGCGGCCAGCAGGCTGCGAAGGCCAGGACGGCGACGGCCACGGCTGCCGAACTGTCTACGCCGAACAGCAAGGCGGTCCCGTATGCCAGGGTCGGGATGCCGAACATCACCAGCATGACGCTGCCGTTGACGACAATGACACCACGGCTGACAGCTTTGGCAGGGGTCATTGTTGGGGGAACCGTCACCTGATGACCCCTTATATTCACGGTGACCGTCCCTGCCGCCGCCAAGGCCAATCCTACCGGCGCCAAAGGCAGATCCGCACGGATTTGCCCGGATAGACATAGCCAGCCCTGGTCTGCCCTGCATCGGTCTCACCCGAATATGGCCGGCGCGAGCCGAAGTCTCGCGATTCAAGCGGAAGCCCGGTCAAGGTGCGCCAGTCACCCGTTGCGGACCTTCCAGGCCGGCGGCTAGATATCGCCATGAGCGTTCATGGAAGCTGTCATTGCGGCGCCGTGCAGATCGAGCTGCCCAGCCCGCCGGAATGGGTCGCCGACTGCAACTGCTCGCTCTGCCGGCGGACGGCATGGCGCTTGGCCTACTATCCGCCGGAGCAGGTGCGGATTTCGGGCGAGACGACGGCCTATGTCTGGGGCGATCGGATGATCGGCAGCCACCATTGCCCGGTCTGCGGTTGCGGGACCCACTGGCAGACGCTGGGGGAGGACTTCGGCAAGATGGGGGTCAACGCCCGGCTGCTGGATGGCTTCGACCAGGGCGCGGTCGAGGTTCGAAAGCTCGACAATGCCGATGAGGCGGAGCGCTAGGGTTCAATCGACATTCAGGCCCTTCCTCCTACCGCTCCTCCCGGCGAATGCCGGGATCCAGTTCGTAGAGCTCGATGTCGTGGGTGCGTGCCATTGGGCACGGCTGTGATCGCCCCGGCTAGACCCCGCCGTGCCTGAAGGCACGAGTCCCCGCCAGTCGGGCCCTATGAAATGGGTCCCGGCATTCGCCGGGAGGAGCGGAACATTGGGGCAGGGTTGAATGTCGATTGTACCTAGGGTTCACCGAGGCGCCCCTGGGAAACGGCCCATGGTGCAAGTTTGATGCATGCTCTCCTGGGAGCGCGGGCGGGCGGCCACGCAGCAGGCGACGGCGGACATCCTGGCGGCGTTTCTCTCGGGGCCGCTCCCCATGCTGTCGAGGGCGCGGTTCAGCGTGTCACGATCGAGCTGCGGTGAGCAGCATCGCGGCCAGTTCATCCGGTTTGTCGAGCATGGCGTCGTGGCGACACTCGAGCTGACCCGTCTCCCATGTCGGATCGGAGCGGCAGGCCTCGTAGGCGGCGGTGAAGAACGGCGTGCCCCCGACCGTCGCCTGGATATAGGTCCGCCTCTCCAGGCGCCGAACGATGCCGGTATTGGCGACCGGTTCACTGAATGTGCCGCCGGGTTGAGGCGTCAGCTTTTGCTGGACCCACGGCGCGTCCTCAGGATTGACCATCGCAGAGGCCGGAATGGGCGGCAGTGGCCCGTTTGTAGGCGGCGAGCGTGAGCCGGTGACGTCCCGCATGGCCTGGCCGTCGCGGGGCAGGGCCGCATCCAGATAGACGATGGACTTCAACCGCCCGGCCTCGCGCTCGGC
>JANPKF010000063.1:0-3107 GCA_031425895.1 Caulobacteraceae bacterium
CCGTCAAGGGCGGCCTGGAGAAGGCGGCGCTTGAAGAGCTGATGAACGCGGAATCGGTCAACGCCATGCTGGCGAAGCTGGACCTGCGGGCTCCGGACTCCCTTGTCGACGAGGCGATGAAGCAGCACCTGTCGCAGTACCCGGGCATGTTCGACGACATCACCGGCGATCTGCGGATGGACCAGCTGAACGAGCTTCTGAAGCAGAACAACCTCGACTATCCGCGCTACCGCAAGGCGCTGCACGACTCGATCATCGAGGCGCAGTTCTTCGGCACGATGGGCAACGGCTTCAAGGCCCCGCGCATCTACTCCGCCCTGCAAGGCGCGTTCGCGACCGAACAGCGCGACTTCGACTACTTCCTGGTCACGCCGGCCAGCGTCGGCGCCATTCCGGCCCCCACCGATGCCGAGATGGAAGCCTTCCTGAAGCAAAACGCCGCCCGGCTGATGCGTCCCGAAGGACGGGTCATCAAGCTGGTCCGCTTCAACGCCGCCGATTTCGAGGGCAAGGTCACCGCCGATCCGGCCGAGGTCCAGAAGCGCTTCGACTTCCGCAAGGAGTCGCTGTCGGCCCCGGAACTGCGCAGCTACGTGCAGATCCCGATCAAGAACGCCGGTCAGGCCGCCGATGTCGCCGCCCGCCTGACCAAGGGCGAGGACCCGCAGGTCATCGCCAAGGCGGTCGGCACCACGGCCGTGGTCAACACCGACAAGCCGAAGTCCGCCATCTTCGCCAAGGACGTGGCCGATGCCGCCTTCCGCCTCCCCTCCGGCGGGGTCAGCGGCGCGCTACAGGGCGAGCTTGGCCAGTCGGTGATCAAGGTCACCAAGATCACCCCGGCCCGCGTCGCCAACCTCGAAGAGAACCGCAAACAGCTTGAAGCGGACGTCATCAAGGCGACCGCCGCCAACAAGGCCTATGAACAGGCCCAGGCCTTCGACAAGGCGCACGGCCAGGGCGCAACCCTGGAACAGGCCGCCCAGAAGGTCGGCGCCACGGTCCTGACCTTTGGCCCGCTTACCGCCGATGGACGCCCGCTGGACCGCAATGCCCCGGTCGATCCGAAGGTCGTGACCAAGCAGGTCCTGGAAACCGCCTTCGGCCTGCCGGCCGGATCGGACAGCCCCCTGATCGAGGTTACTGCCGGCGACCAGTTCTTCGTTCGCGTCGAACGCGTCGTGCCGCCCGCCCCGCCCGCCCTGAACGAAGTGCGCGCGGAGCTGTCCGAGGCGCTGATCACCCGCAAGCGCGACGAACTGATCGCCGCCCGCGCCAAGTCCCTCTCCGAGCGGATCCGCAAGGGTGAGAGCGTGGAAGCCGTCGCCGCCTCCAGCGGCTACCGCGCCATCAAGGTCGCCAGCCTGACCCGCCAGGGGCTGCAGGAATACGCCGGTCTTGGCCGCGATATGGTCGGGACCATCGTCAACGGCTCCAAGGGCCAAGTCTTCACCGTCGCGGTGCCTAACAAGGAAGGCAAGCTGGAGGGCCTGGCGGTCGGCAAGATCACCGCCATTCGTCCGGCCGCTGTCGACCAGGTGGCTCAGGCCACCGAGATGGGCCGCGACACCTTCGGCCGCGGCATCCTGCAGGATATCGACTCCACGACCCGCGGCTGGGCCCGCGATCAGGTGAAGCCCAAGTCGGACCGTGACCGCGCCATCAGGGCGCTGGGCCTCGACCCTAAGGACTATGCCGAAGCGAAGGATGACGCCAAGGCGCCGGCCAAGGACGAAAAGTCCAAGTGACCCAGCAGGCCGTCCTCGAACCCTCTTTTGATGCGTTTGCGGCGGCGTGGGACGGGGGACGGTCTCAGGTCGTCTGGACGCGGCTGATCGACGACCTTGAGACGCCGGTCTCCGCCTATCTGAAGATCGCCCGGGCTCGCCCTTACGCCTTCCTGTTCGAAAGCGTTGAGGGCGGCGCCTGGCGCGGCCGCTACTCCATCGTCGCCATGAAGCCTGACCTGGTCTGGCGCTGCCGTGGCGACCAGGCGGAAATCGCCGAGGGCGCTGATATCGAGGCGGGCCGCTTTACCGCCCAGACCGGCGGCGCGCTGGACAGCCTGCGCGATCTGGTCGCCGCCTCGCGCATCGAGCTGCCGGCTGGCCTGCCGCCGCCCAGCGCCGGAGTGTTCGGAGCTATCGGCTACGACATGGTCCGCCTCGTCGAGCGCCTGCCCGACGTCAATCCTGATCCGCTCGACCTGCCTGACGGCGTGATGATCCGCCCGTCGGTGGTGGCGGTGTTCGACGCCATCGCCCAGGAAATCCTGCTGGTCGCCCCGGCCCGGCCCCGCGCCGGCGTTTCGGCCAAGCAGGCCTGGGACGAGGTGCAGACCACGCTCAATGAGGTGCTGGCCGACCTTGAAGGTCCAATGCCCGCGCCGGGATCGGCAATGACGGCCGGCGAGGTCGCCTTCACCCCCGGGGTCAGCCGCGAACAGTACGGTGAGATTGTCGAGCGTTGCCGGGGCTACATCGAGGCCGGAGATATCTTCCAGGTGGTGCCCAGCCACCGGTTCAGCGCGCGCTACGCAGGCCAGCCCTTCGCCCTGTACCGTTCCCTGCGCCGGACCAATCCCTCGCCCTTCCTGTTCTATCTGAACTTCGGGCCCTTCCAGCTGGTCGGTTCCAGCCCGGAAATCCTGGTGCGGCTGCGCGACAACAAGATCACCATCCGGCCCATCGCCGGCACCCGCCCCCGCGGCGCGACGCCCGAAGAAGACGCGGCGCTGGAGGCCGAGCTGCTGGCGGACCCGAAGGAGCGGGCCGAGCACCTGATGCTGCTCGATCTGGGCCGCAACGACGTCGGCCGGGTCGCCCGGCTGCGCGAGGACGGCCGCAACGAAGAGGCGCCCGTCGGCAAGGGACCGTCGGTGCGGGTCACCCAGAGCTTCTTCATCGAGCGCTACAGCCACGTCATGCACATCGTCTCGAACGTGGTGGGCGAGCTCGACACGGCCAGGCACGACGCTCTCGACGCGCTGTTCGCGGGGTTCCCGGCGGGCACCGTCAGCGGCGCGCCCAAGGTCCGCGCCTGCCAGATCGTCGCCGAGCTGGAACCCGAGACGCGCGGGGCCTACGCGGGCGGCGTCGGCTATTTCG
>JANPKF010000064.1:0-19246 GCA_031425895.1 Caulobacteraceae bacterium
GTCTGGGTGATGATCGGCACCTGGTCGCCGACCTGCAGGGTGGCGGTTTCGTTGGCCAGCACCAGCAGGCGCGGGGTGGAGACCACCTCGACGTCAGTGACCGACGACAGGGCGTTGATCACCACCTTGAAGTCGGGGCCCAGGTACTGCAGCGACAGGCCCGGGAAGGTCAGATTCAGATTGCCGTTGCCGACTGTGGCGAAGCCGCCGGAGACCTTGGGGTCGTTCTGCAGGAACCACTGGACGCCCAGGTTCAGCTTGTCGTTCAGCCGCACCTCCGCGACCGTGCCCTCGATGAGGATCTGCGGCGGCGGCACGTCCAGCCGGCGCACGATCTGCAGCAGGTTCTGGTACTCGGCGTCGCTGGCGTAGAGGATGATCGAATTGCTGCGCGGGTCGGCTGTCACCTGGCCGCCGCCGGGCGAGGAGGCGGCGCCTTCCTGGCCGGCAAGGCCGCCGGGCGGTGGCGGTGCGCCGCCGAAGAAGCCGCTGATGACCTTGACCAGATCCTCGGCCTTGATGTTGGCCAGCGGCACCACGCGGATGCGCTGTTCGCTGGGCGAGGCCGGCTGGTCGAGACGCTCGATCCACTTCATCGTCTGGTCCAGCAGGGCCGGCGACTTAGCGATGACGATGATGGCGTTCAGCCGCTCGATGTCGATCATGTCGACCTGGGTGCCGATCGGGCCCTCAGCGCCGCCGTAGAGACGGCGCACATCGTCGGCCACGGCCTTCGCCCCGGCGTACTTCAGCGGATAGAACTGGAAGCTGTTGCCGCGCAGCCATTCGACGTCGAACAGCTCGGCGGTCCGCACCAGGCTGTTCACCGTGCCCGGATCGCCGGTGATGTAGACGTATTCGCGGGTGGAATCGGCCCGCACCTGGGCGCGGCCCTCGGCGATGGGGGTCAGCACCCGGACCATCTCCTGGGCGCTGACATTCTGGGCCCGATAGATGGCCGTTCCGCCGGCGAAGAAACTGCGCTGCTGGGAAACGCCGCTCGGCAGCACCGAGAAGGCCGGCACATTGGCCGCCGGGACCACGGCGACGCCGCCGCCCGGCGAGGCGACCAGGGCGGCGCCCGCGCTGCGCAGGGCCTGGTCCAGGGTGGTCAGGATATCGGCCTCGGTCATCTCGCCGGTCATCCGGAAGGAGACCTCGCCGCTGACCTGGGGATCGATGCGGAACGGCCGGCTCAGAACCTCGCCCAGCACCGCCTCCACGGCGGCCGGGATCGGCGCGCGGTCCATCAGGACGTTGACCGGGATCCGCTGGGTCGAACCGCTGGTCGGGACCGGCGGCGCGGCGGCGATGGGAGGGCCGACCGCGTCGTCACGCCAGCCCTGGCGTTGCGGCGGCGGCTCCTCGCCGACGCGGGTGGCGGCGGCCGCCTCGGCGGCGGGGGAGGTGGGTTGCGACTGCGGCAGGGTGGCGCTGCCGCCGGGCCGGCGCGGATCGCTGGCGCAGGCGCTCAGCAGCATCAGCAGCGCGACCGCGCCGCCTCGGATGGCCTTGTTCATTCTGACCCCTACTGGACCGAGATGTCCCGGTCCGCCCCCTCGCCGCCCGTTTTCTTGTCAGCCCCTAGCGTACTCACACTGAAGCCCCCGCCTTCGCCGACCGTGTAGGCGAACGGCTGGCCCCAGGGATCGAGAAGCTCTTCCTTGGTGCGCAGATAGGGGCCGGTCCAGCTGTCCAGGCCGGCAGGGCGCTGGACCAGGGCGATCAGGCCCTCTTCCGTCGTCGGAAAACGGCCGGTGTCACCGGAATAGAGTTCAACGGCGGCGGCCACGGTCTGGGCCTTCAGCTTGGCGGCGCGCGACTGGGCCTTGCCCATCTGGCCCATGACCTGCGGGATGACGACCGCCGAGATCAATCCAATAATAGCAACCACAACGAGCATTTCAGTCAGCGTATAGCCGGCCCGCTCATCGCGACGTTGTTTGATCTTCCTGCCGATGTTCAAACCCGCCATTGTATCGACCGACAAACCCCGAGAACTTGCAGCAGGTTATGCCCCAGTCCGTTTCACAGAGTCCATATGGCGACAGATCGCGCCCGGACTCCGGGGCCGCCCTGCCGACCCTGGCGCAAGGGCGCATCGACGGCGCCAGGCGGCTGGCAGAGGCCCTGGGGCTGCAGGCCGCCGACCGCGAGCGGCTGCGGGTCGCCGTGGCCACGGCCGGACAGCCGCCGGCCGTCGCCGCCAGTCTGCTGGGCCTGGCCGGGGACGCCGCCATCGCCGCCGCCAGCGCTGCCCTGCACGCGGCGCCGCTGTGGGACGGGGAGGGAGAGCCGTCAGGCCTTGGCCCGACGTCGCTGAACGAGACCTACCTGGCCGAGAACCATGCCCTGGTGCTGGAGGACCATCCCGACCGGCTGGTCATCGGCCTGGTCGATGCCGGGGCCGAGGAGGTCCGGCGGGGCCTGCGGTTTGCGGCCGGCAAGCCCGTGGAGCTGCGGACCATCCCCTTCGGCCTGTGGCGGGCGGCCCGGACCCGGGCGGTCGCCTCCGAGGTCGACACGGGAAGCCTCGCTGTCGGCTCCCTGGACGACGCCGAGCGGCTGCGCGACTTCGCCCGCGACGCGCCGGTCGTGCGCTATCTCGACGGCCTGCTGGAGCGGGCGCTGGCCGAGCGGGCCAGCGACATTCACCTGGAACAGAAGGCCGACCGTTGCCTGGTGCGCATCCGGGTCGACGGGGCGTTGCGTGATCTGGAGCCGCTGGCCGCCGCCTTCGGCTCGGGCGTGGTGGCGCGGATCAAGGTGCTGGCCGATCTCGATGTGGCCTCGGTGCGGGCGCCGCAGGACGGCCGGGCGACGGCCTCGATCCGGGGCGCGCTGACCGACCTGCGGATTTCCACGACGCCGACGGTGTTCGGAGAGTCGGCGGTGGTCCGCCTGCTGACCCGGCACGGGGTGGATTTCACCGTCGACAGCCTGGGGTTCGACGCCAGCTTCCGCGAGACCTTCGCCCAGCAGCTGCGTCGGCCCTACGGCCTGATCCTGGTCACCGGCCCGACCGGCAGCGGCAAGACCACGACGCTCTATGCCGCCCTGCGAAAGCTGGCGACCAGAGAGCGCAAGGTGCTGACCATCGAGGACCCGATCGAATACGTCTTCGACGGCATCAACCAGACCCAGGTCAACGAGGCGGCCGGGGTGACCTTCGCCTCCTCGCTGCGCGCCTTCCTGCGCCATGATCCGGACGTCATCCTGGTCGGTGAAATCCGCGACAGCGAGACGGCCCGGCTGGCCGTACAGGCGGCCCTGACCGGCCACCTGGTGCTGGCCACCCTGCACACCAACGACGCGGCCACGGCGCCGGCACGCCTGGCCGACATGGGGGTGGAACGCTACCTGCTGGCCGGGGTGCTGATCGGGGCCTCGGCCCAGCGGCTGACGCCCCGGCTTTGCGAGGCCTGCAAGTCGCCGCGCGCGGCGACAGCGGAAGAGGTTGCCCTGTTCCAGGCTCATGGCATCGTCGCCGGCGACCTGCGCCTCCAGGAGGCGGCCGGCTGCAAGGCCTGCAACGGCGCCGGCCGGGTTGGCCGTGTACCGCTGGGCGAGATCTTCACCGTCGACGAGGCCATCGAGCGGATGATCTCGACCGGGGCGCCGACCGCCGACATCCGCCGCCAGCTGTCCGGCCGGGCCGACTTCGCCACCCTGGCCCACGACGCCCTGCGCCACGCGGCCCGGGGCGAGGTGTCGCTGGAGGATGTCTACCGGGCGACGTCCCTGTGAGGTTGGGCCTGTGAGAACCTATGCCTGGCGCGGCATGGACGCGGCCGGTCGGCCGGCGCGCGGTCGGCGCGAGGGGCTGAGCGAGGCCCAGGTGCGTGACGACCTGCTGGCCGGCGGGGTGACGCCGACCGCCATCACCGCCAGCACCGCCGCCTTCGTCCCGGCCCGCACCGGCCTGTCGGTCAATGACGCCCAGGGCGCCGCCTTCGCCGCCGACCTGGCGCGGTTTCTCAAGAGCGGCCTGTCGCTGGGCCAGACCCTGCACATCATTGAGACCACCTCGGAGGTCCCGGTGCTGGCCCGGCTGGCGAGCCATGTGCGGGGTGAGCTGATGGCCGGCCGGCCGCTGTCGGCGGGGCTGTCGGCCATTCCCGGCCAGACCGGCCGCTATCTGCAGGCGCTTGCGAAAGCGGGCGAGGCGACCGGGCGGCTGACCGATATCCTGGCCGGCGGGGCGGCGGCGTTGAAGGCCTCGGCGGCGACCCGCACCCGACTGATCACCATGATCATCTATCCGCTGTTCGTCATGGCCATGGCGGCGGCGGCCATCCTGCTGTTCGCCTTCGCCGTGCTGCCGGCCCTGGAGCCGGCCTTCACCGGGCTGGGCGGCGAGCTGCCGGCGACGACCAGGGCTGTGATGGCTGGCGGCCGATTCCTGCGGCTGGCCGCGCCGATCCTGGGCCTGGCGGGCCTGGGGCTGGCGCTGGCCCTGACCCTGTCGCGGGCGGCCCGTGAAGCGGCCATCCGTCTGTTGCACCGGCTGATGCTGACCCGCGCCGGCTTCGGCATCCTGCCGGACACCGTGTTCGGGGGCCTGGCCCAGCGGTTGTCGATCGCGATAGGGGCGGGGGTGCCGCTGGCCACCGCGTTCCGCGTGTCGGTGGAAGCGATCGGGGTGGAGCCGGTGCGGCAGGCGCTCGAGGCGCAGGAGCCACGCCTGCGCGAAGGGACCAAGCTGTCGGAGGTGTTCCGCGCCATCGCCTTCGCCCCGCCGATGCTGGTCGGCCTGACCAAGGTGGGCGAGAGCGCTTCCGACCTGCCCAGGGTGCTGGGCGAGGCAGGCGACGCCCTGTCGGCCCGGGCCCAGGAAAAGACCGAGCGGTTCCTGTCGATCCTGACGCCGGCCATCGTGCTGCTGATCGGGCTGGTGGTCGGCGGCATCGTTCTGGTGGTCTTCCAGGGGCTGATGTCGATCAGCGACATGGTCGAGCTGTGAGGAAGCCGGGATTCATTCTCGCCGAGGCCCTGGTCTCGCTCGGCCTTGCCGCCCTGACCGGGACCCTGGCCCTGACCCTGCTGGTGTGGGCGGCACGGACCATCGACCGGGCCCAGGCGCGGATGGCGGCGGCGACGGTCGTCGAGCGACTATACGAGGAAGCCCGGCTGACCACGCCGGCCGACCTGCGGGCGATGACCTCGGGCCGGACGGGACGCTACCGCTGGCGGCGGCTGCCGCGGGGGCCGGTCGAGGCCGCCACTCCGAACGGAGCGCAGCGGGTGCGGTTGGAAGTGACCTGGACAGCGGGGGCGCGGCCGGACCGCAGCGTCATCGACGCCGTCATCGTCGGGGGCTCGCAATGAAGCGGGTCAATGGGTTCGCCCCCAATGGCTTTGCCATGACCGAGGTGCTGGTCGCCGTCGGCATCGGGGCGCTGATCATGACGGCGATGATCTATCTGCAGGTCGACTTCATCGGCTGGACCCAGCGCGCGGTGGCCCTGGGCCGACCGGACCCTTCGGACCGCGCCCTGCAGGCGAGCGTGCGGGACGGGGATCGATGCGTGGGGCCGGGGCGGGTGCTGGCGATGGATGAGACCGGCGGGGTCGGGCTGAAGGACGAGGCGGGGATGCTTCCGCTGCTGGGCCTGCCCGGTGGGACGAAGGCCAGCATCGTGACGGCGCGCAGGCCGGATGGGACCGAGCGTCCCGGCTGGTCGGCGGCGACGATCGCTCGCGACGATACGGCGATTGCGGTCGCGGCCCTGCGGTGCGATCTGCCGGAGGTCTGCGCGTATGATCCGCAGCGGGGGGATTGCGGCAAGCGATGAGCCTGTTTGAGGCCGATACCGAAGGGGAAGCGGAGGCGGAGGTCTTCGTGCGCCCGCTCGACCTGCCGACAGCCTCGCTGAAGGCGGCGCGGGAGGCGGTTGCCTTGCAGCTGGACATTCTCTCGCCACTGCCGGCTGAGCAGACCGCCTTCGCGGTCGAGACGGTCGGCCCCGCCGAGGGTGGCCAGACGCGATTCGCGGTCGCCTTCGCCTCGCGCAGCCTGTTCGGGCCGACGGCGAGCATCGCGGCTCAGGGGCCGGCCTTCGTTGACCGTCAGGGCGAGCTGGACGGCGAGACCTATGACTTCCGCTTCGACAATCCCTACCGGCGCGGCGCCGATCGCGACGACCGTCGCAAGACGCTGGAGCTGGTCTGCGCCTTCGCGCTCGGCCTTGTGCTGGTCCTGGGCGCGACCTCGCTGCGCCTTGGACAGTCGGTCGAGGGGGCCCAGGCGCGGCTCGACACGACGACGGACCTGGTCCGGTTCACCAGCCGGCAGGTGCGGTTGTCGGGTGACGCCCAGCGGGTCTGGCGGACCGCCGCCGACCAGCGACACGCGATGATGATCGATTGCGCCCTCGACACGCTGGCGGCGGCGGGCAGCGAGGTGGTGCTGACCGACCTGTCGGCCGCCGACGGCCAGGTAATGGCGGGCCTGGCCCAGCCGATGACGCCCGAGCAGCTCGCCATCCTGACCGGCAAGGGGGCGCGGGCCAGCAATGATAACGGCAACGGGGCCGGCAACCGGGTGATTCTCGATCCGGAGGTCTGCCAGTGAGCCGGCCCCTGCCTCAAGTCCCCCAGCGCTGGCTGCCGCTCGCGGCCGGCCTGCTGCTGGCCCTTGCCTCCCTGCTGGCGGTGCGGGTCGGCCTGCAGCTGCAGGACCTCAGCGCCACGCACAAGCAAATCGCCCTGCAGGAGGGGCTGGTTCGCGACTACACCGCCCGCATCGGGACGGCGACGACGGGTGAGGCGCTGATTGCCGCCCCGGCCAGCCAGGCGTCGCTGGCCGCCGCCGAGCGCATGCGCCAGGCGCTGACCGAGGCGGGAATCAAGGTCGTCGAGCTGGAGGTGCTGGAACGCCGGCCTGGCGGGAACAACCTTCAGGTCGTGCGGCTGGGCCTGCGCGGCTATGCCGACGCCCCGGCCGCCGACCGCCTGGCCCGCTGGATCGAGAAGCGCGGCGAGGCGGTGGTGCTGGAACGGCTGTTGCTGGCAACGGGTGAGCCCGGCGCGCCCGGCGCCGAGATCAGCGCCGACCGGGCGGTGCTGGTCGCCATCCAGGGGGGCGGCTCATGATCCGGCCCCCGCTGATCATCCTGGCCGGCGCCGCCGTCCTGGCCGCTCTCATCACGTTCTGGCCGGGGGAGGAGCAGGGCACGGTCGCCGCCGGCCTGTTGCCGGCCAGCAGCGGTCCCCGCATCGCCGCCGCCGGTGTCGAGGAGCCGTCCAGCGCCGCCCGCATGACCCGCTTCGCCGGGGCCGGGACGCCGGCGAGCGCCGAGGGCGCCGCCGCGCCGGCTGAGCCCCCGCAGCCGCCGCCGGCGGACGCCCTGCCGGTTCTGGTCGGGGTGATGGGCAAGGACGGGGCTTTGACCGGCTATTTCTCGTTCAACGGCCTGAGCGTTCGGGCCCGGCGCGGCGACAGCGTCGATGGCTGGCGGGTCGTGTCGCTGGGCCGCCGCGACGCCCGGCTGGTGAAGGGGCGCAAGAGCCTGAAGGCGTCGCTGTTCACCGCCCGCAGCGGCCCGCTGAGCCCGGCCATGACCGCGCCGGAGCGCCGCACTTTCGCCCCCGCTCCGCCGACCGATGCTGAGTCCATTGCCCCCGCCGCGTCCACGAGCCCGCCCAGGCGCCAGCGCAAGCCGCTCCCGCCGCCGCCCAAGGGAAGCAAGGGCTGGTGGAGCGGCCCTCCGGGAGAACCGGTCCCGCCTGGATTCACGCCGATCCCGAAGCTGACGGACTAGAATTTGCCCGTCTGCCGCCCAAGCAAAACGCCGCCCGGTGGACCGGGCGGCGTTTGAAAGTTCGGCGATGAACTGCCGATCAGCCCATGACGGCGTCGGTCATCACCACGGTGGCCACGGTGCGGCTGAAGGCGTCCATCTGGCGGCCTTTGTAGAACTTGCCCTTCACGGTCACCAGGCCAAGCGTCATCTTGGCGGCGTCCTTGGGATAGACGCGGATCACGTCGGTCGGCCAGGCCGCATAGTTGGTGGTTTTCGGGTCGGTCTTCTGCGCCGTCGGGGCGATGGCGTAGATGTGGGTGGTGATACGCTTGAGATAACCGCGAACGGTCACGATCTCGCCCTTGCCGGCCCCCGTGGTCTGAGCCTGAGCCAGCACGGGAACGGCTGCCACCGCGCCGGCGCCGGCGATGAACGCGCGTCGATCCATTTGAAATCCCCACCCAAAAGACGACCCATCAAGGCCAACGACAAATTAACAGCGGCAGGGGGGAAACGTCATCAGGAATCGGCAGATACGACCGCAGTAATCCATGCTTTCAGCCATGGGTTGTGAAATAAACCATGGTGCTCGCCAAACAGACGCCGGATTTAACTTAATGACCGTCAGCACGAACGGTCGGGCTAGACAGCAAATCTCTCGCCGCCTCTCTGAGCAGGCGATCGACCCAGGCGTTGACCTCCCCGTCGATGGTCAGATGGATGCGATCGACAGTCGAGCGGTTCGACACACTGTGAATCTGGTTCAGGTCGGCGTACCAGACTTCGCCGGGCCGCATGTCCAGGCGGCGGCCGGCCACGGTGAAATCCACGTCCGGACTGGTGATGATCGGCAGATGAAACCGGACCTGCCCGTCCTGATAGCCCAGGCCATGGTCCGAATGCGCCTTGATGTTCGCGCCGGCGCCCAGCCGCAACAGACGCACCGACCTCAACGGCATGGGAAAGGCGGTTATCGCCGCCCTGAAATTCGCCAGGGAGGCCAGGATGGGTGTGTCCGCGTACTGTTCGGCGGCGACCGGGGCCGAAAGGGTGCGACGCGGATTGCCGCCCAGCGACCGAAGGGACAGGACGCTCCAGTCACGGTCGTAGTCGGCCCGGTTGGCATGCGGATACCAGGGCTGCGCCATCACCGCATCGAGGTCGGCCAGCAGGCCGGCCGCGTCGACCCGCATGGGCAGCCGAAAGGCCGACGGAGGCGAGGCGCCGGTCACGCCGCCCGCCAGGTCATCTCGATATACTCCAGGCTCTCGGTCAAAACCTCGAAGCCAAGCCGGCTGTACAGCCTCATGCTGGGATCGTTGGCATTCGAGACCTTCAGGGTCATGAACAGGCCCTCGGCCGCCGCCTCGGCCATCAGCTGGCGCATGATCGCCGTGCCCAGGCCCTGGCCACGCAGGGTGGGGACGATGGCCTGGTCGACAATGTGGATCCGGTCGCCCGGCCGGTTGACGACGATCCGGCCGATCCGGTCGCCGTCCAGTTCGACGATATCGAACCGCGCCTCGGGAAAACGGGCCAGGTATGTATTGGTCTGGGCCCAGAATTGGTGGTTCATCACCTGGGTCAATTGATCGAGGGGCAGTTGGACCTGGTCCCACTCGGGAGGTCGTGAGCGGACGAAAAGGTCGAAACGGAACTGCAGGTCGTCCGGTGTCTCGGGCCGCAGGGTCAGCGCCCCGCCCCGCCAGTCGATCGCCATTGTCTCGCCGTTGGAAACCATGCCCGTCCCGTGAAATCCCGTCGCCGGCTCTTGCGGCCCGGCCTCCCGCCGCCATAGTTAGCCGGACCACAACCTGCGCGGAACCCATGCCGGACATGCTGACCAAGGATAACTTTGTTCCCTACCTGGAGAAGGTCTTCAAGGTTCGGGACGGCCGCCACGCCCTGCTGCTGACGGCGGTCGACGATCACCAGGTAACGGAGGCGGACCTGCCCAAGGTCAACCGCATGCCCTTCACCCTCATCTTCCGCGGCCCGCCCGGCGACCTCCTGCCCGAAGGCCTGGTGACCGTCGACGTCGAGGGCGAGGACACGGCCTTCGACCTGTACCTGATGCCTGTCCACACCCCCTGGGCCGACCGCCAGAACTACCAGGCCTCGTTCAACTGATCGCCCAAGGAAAAAGGCCGGCGCCCGACGGCCCGGCCTTCTCCAGATCAATAATCGCTGGCAGTCAGTTCTGGCTGGGGAAAATGCCCTGCAGCGCGATGATGAACGTCGTAACCGCGTAGGGCATCATGTTGTTGTGGGGCTGGCTGCCGCCCACATTGCTGATGCTGGCCGCGTTCAGGGCGCCGCTGGCGGGGCCGGTCGAGTAGCGGTTGACGGCGGCCTGGCCACCGCCGGCCGGGACTGCATAGGCCTGGGCCAGGGCGGTGCTGGCGCTGGGCGCCACCACGCCGGCGGCCACGTCAGCCAGAACATCCTTGGCCTGCATCTGGTGGGTGTGCGCCGGAAGCTGCTGGATATTGACCGTCACGCTGGTGCTGCCGGCCGCCTCGCCGAGGGAGTGGCCGTTGCCCATATGGATCGGCGTCCTGCCGCGCAGGTTGGGCAGGGCGAAGTTGGTCTGGCCGTTGCCGCCATAGGTCGTTCCCAGGAGGGCGAACAGGGCCTGGTTCTGGTTGATTGGCAGCAATTGGCCGTTGCACAACGCCCAGCCCTTCGGCGGAAAGTTGAAGGAAACAATCTTGATTTCAGACAGGAAAGGCTCGGACATCGGGGTCGCTCCGAAGAAATCTCAGGACGCCGGGCTCGGCCCGGCCGGTTGGCGTCAGGGCCGTGACGGGAAGATGCCTTGCAGGGCGATGCAGAAGTTCAGCGTCAGGTAGGGCTGCATATTGTTGTGCGGCAGGCTGCCGCCGGCGATGCTGACGGCAAGGGGGCTCATCTGCACGGTCGTGGCGGCGAGGTTGGTGGTGTACTGCTGCACCACCCCGAACTGGCTGCCCTGCACCCAGGCGCCGTTGGCCATGGTGTTGGGGCTGGCCGTCGTCTGCTGGCTGGCGGCCGGCAGGGCCTGGACGTTGTGGGTGTGGAACGGAATCTCGGACTGCAGCAGCGTGACGCTCTCGACGCCGCTCATCTCACCCAGGAAACGTTCGGACAGGCCCGAGCCCTGGCCGGTCTGCATCGGGGCGTTGCCCTGCATGTCGGGCAGGGCGAAGGTCGATTTGCCGTCTCCGCCGTAATAGGTGCCCAGCAGGGAGAACAGCGCCGTGTTCTGCGAAATCGGCATCAGTTGGCCGTTGCAGAAGGCCCAGCCGGTCGGCGGGAAGTTGAACGGGAAAATGCGGATTTCCGCGACGAATTGGTCTGACATTGGAAGAGCTCCGGAAGGACGTGGCGCCAGGGCGTCGGCCGTGGGCGGCGGAGAGCTAGTTCTGCGAAGGGAAGACCCCGAACAGGGAAATGATGAAGTTGATGACCAGGAACGGCTGGGTGTTCTCGTGCGGCTGGCTGCCGCCGATGGGGATCAGGCTCTGGTTCCAGATCGGTGTGTTCGGTGGGAGGTTGACGTTATAGATGCGGAGACCCGCCTGGGTGCTGGTCGCGTCGGCCAACATGGCGCCGTTCGGCGACTGGACCTGGCCGGTCGAGGCCGACACCAGGGCATGGTTGTGGACGGGGATCTGCTGGGTGGTCAGGGTTTCCTGCTCGGTCCCGGCCACCTCGCCGATCTGGTAGGTGGTGCCGTCGGGGCCCGTGCCCATGTGGACCGGCACCCGGCTGGCCAGGTTGGGCAGATTGAAGGTCTCCTGGCCGTCGCCGCCGTAGGTTGTCCCGATCAGCTGGAACAGGACGTCGTTCTCGGAGATGGGCAGGGTCTGGCCCTCGCAGAACATCCACCCGTTGGGGGGGAAGTTCCCCGCGAACATCCGGATTTCACCGACATAAGGCTGCGCCATAGGATCCCCCTGACATAGGTTCGTTCAAGCGTAAGGGGTGAATCTGCAGCGGTGTGCGGACGGCCCCCCACGCCGTTCTTGGAGGACCCTAACGGATCACACGGGCCGCTACAATAGATCGGATGAACGATGTTCTGCTTTTAGTTGCGACTCCCCTCGGGCTTGCCGGAGATTGTGGTGGCGGGGTCGCAGGTTGAGCCATGGGTGGCGGGGCGGCGCGCGCCGACGCGACCGATCATGCGGTAAAAGGCCAGAGGCAACGGCCGGAAATGGGGTTTACAATTCCTTAGGATCGGGTCTTCTGTTCCGAGGACTCTAGCGGGTCTGTATTCTCGCTCCGCGTGTATTTTCGGCTCGACCGAAGTTCACCGATCGGCGGGCGACCGGCGCCGCTTCATTTTCATTGGGTTGTCCAGACGTTGGGGAGATGTCTCCGACGCGGATCGCCTTGCCGGCGGACGCCGGTTCGATGGGGGAAATTGAAATGGTTGCTTCTACGCTCGCGGCCGGTGATGTCGCCATCGTCGCCTACCACACCGATAACGTGAACAGCGGCCAGAACGCCGATGTCATCCGGTTCGTCCTGCTGGCCCCGATCGGATCGGGCACGCAGATCTTCTTCACCGACCGGACGTGGAACGGCACAACCTTCGCGGCGGCTGGGGGCGGCGAAGGCACCTTCACCTATACCGCCGGCGCCGATCTGCCGGCCGGGACGGTGATCACTATCACCAATGCCCAGTTGCTGGCGGCCGGCATCAACCTCGCCGACACCGGTGAAACCCTCTACGCCTACCAGGGCGCCATCGACGCGCCGGCAACCTTCCTCTATGCGGCGGACATCGCCGACGGCAACTCGACCTTCAACGGCAGCCTGGCCGGCACCGGCCTGACCGCCGGGACCAACGCCGTCGCCGTGGCCCATGACAACGCCGTCTACACCGGCTCCTCGACCCAGATCGCCCAGACCCAGCTGAGTTCAGTCAGCAACAACACCCACTGGCAGGGCAGCGACCAGGACGACATTCCGGGCACCGCCAACTACAGCGAGACCTCCGACACCAGCCTCGGTGGCCCGCTCAACAACCCCGACATGCTGATTGTCTCGGTGATGGCCGGCGGCGGCCAGTCGGACGCCATCCTCACCGTCGACAACGACGAGAACGCCAATGTCGGGACCAACCTGACCCGGCTGTTCCGCGACAACGCCAACTTCAATCACCTCAGCGACCTGACCTGGGACATCGAAGCCGGCTTCTTCTTCGTCGTCGACTCCGACGGCAACAGCATCAACCGCATCCTGCGCGGCAACATCAGCGACCTGCGCGGCGAGAACGCCACCCCGACGCTGACCCAGATCTTCATCACCGACAACCAGAGCAATGGCGCCGGTCCGGTCACCCCTGGCGAAATCATCGTCAACATCGAGATCAACACCACCACCAACAAGATCTACTGGATGGATGGCAACATCTTCGGTGACTACGAAGGCGGCTTCCAGCTGCTCGAGTCCAACTACGACGGAACCGGCCTGCGGCTGATCCAGACAATCGACACCGAGAATCCGGACACCAACTTCGGCTTCCCGGGCGGGGTCAGCGACTTCGCGGTCTACAACACCGGCAACGTCGCCTACGTCGTCCATTCGACCGCCAGCATCGACGGCCTTGGCAACGCCAACGTCCTGCAGAACCACATCATCCAGATCAACCTGACGACCGGGGCCACGACCATCCTCGGTGTCGGCACCGACAACACCGGCAATGCCGGCCGGCTGCTGCCGTCCGAAGGCCAGATCATCGGCATCGACGTCGACCAGCGCAACGGCGACATCTACTTCATCACCCAGCCGATCAGCTCGACCGACGTCGCCGGCATCTTCAAGTACGTCCCCGGCACCGACACCCTGACCGAGCTGTGGACGCAGCCGTCGAACGCGACGCACAACACGCTGCAGACCTTCCCGACCTCGAACATGACCCACATCGAGTTCGATGAGGTCGCCAACCGCTACTACGTCTCGGCCACCTCCGACTCCGACACCGAGAACGACGGCAGCCCGGGCACCAACGAGTCCGACGCTTCCATCTTCATCGGCAACCCGGCCGGCGGCGCCCCGACCCTGTTCGTCCGCGCCTATGAGCCGACCGCCAACGGCGCGCCGCAGGGTATGGAGATCGACTACGCCCCGACCATCACGGGCCTGGTGAGCGCTGGCTCGACCTACACCGAATCCACCAACGCTCTGTCCTCGCCGGCCGGCACGCCGGTGCAGGTCTCGGGCGCGCCGACCATCGCCGACGCCGACCAGGCGATCATCAAGGGCGCCACCGTCGCCATCACCACCGGCTTCATGGTCGGCGACACCCTGGGCTTCACCAACAGTGGCGGCATCACCGGCAGCTACAACGCCGCCACCGGGGTGATCACCTTTACCGGCGACGCCAGCTTCGCGGCCTACCAGACGGTCCTGGACTCGATCACCTACGTCAACGCCGGCGACAACCCGACCAACTACGGCGCCTCGCCGACCCGGGTCATCTCCTTCACCGTCACCGACGGGCTGCTGAACAGCGACCCGGCCACAGCTACGGTCAACGTGGTCGGCGTCAACGACGCGCCGGTCAACAGCGTCGGCGCCGGCGGCTCGGTGGCCGAGGATGTCGGCTCGATCGCGGTCACCGGCATTTCGGTGTCCGACGTCGACGCCAATCCGGCGACCCAGGACATCACCGTCACCCTGACCGCCGAATATGGCGTGCTGACCGTGCTGACCAATGTCGTCGGCGGTCTGGCCGCGGGCGAGGTCGCCAACAATGGTACGGCCACGATTACCCTGACCGGCACCCAGAACCAGATCAACGCCACCCTGGCGGCGGTCAACGGCCTGGTGCTCGGCTCCATCCCCGCCAACGTCAACGGCGGCATCGACATCACCGTCGTCACCAACGACGGCGGCTTCAACGGCAACGACCCGGGCCTGACCGGCACCGGCACGACCGAGCAGGACAGCGACGTCCGGGTGATCACCGTCACGGCCGTCAACGACGCCCCGACCGTGGCCGGCGACGGCACCGAGACGGCGGTCCAGGTCACCGAGGATTCCAGCAGCAACTCTCTGACCCAGACCTTCAGCAGCCTGCTGTCGGGCCAGTACAGCGACGCCGCCGATGACCAGTTCGCCAACGGCGGCACCAGCGCCGGCGCCTTCACCGGCGTCGCGGTCATCGCCAACGGCAGCACGGCGGGCACCGGCCAGTGGCAGGCCTGGAACGGCTCCTCTTGGGTCAATATCGGCACGGCCAGCGAGGCCGCCGCCCAGACCTTCACCAGCACGACCCCGTTCCGCTTCTCGCCGGTCGCCAATTTCAACGGCCCGGCGCCGACCCTGACCGTGGTGCTGATAGACAGCAGCGGCCCGGCCATTGTCTTCGGCGGCGACGTCGATGTCTCCACCCGCGGCGGCACGACCCCCTACAGCACCGGCACGGTGGTCATCAGCCAGCCGAACATCACCGCCGTCAACGACGCCCCGACCGTCATCAACGGCACGACGGTAACCCTGCTGGCGATCAACGAGGATGTGACCAACCCGGCCGGGGCCACGGTCAGCAGCCTGTTCGGCTCTCACTTCTCCGACGCGGCCGACACCGTCTCCGGCGGCAGCTCCGCGAACAGCTTCGCCGGCATCATGATCGGCATCGACAACTCCAACGGCGCCCAGGGCGTGTGGCAGGTGTTCACCGGCGGCAGCTGGTCCGATCTGCCGGCCCTCAGCCCGACCGACACCTACCTGGTCTCGGCCAGCGACTCCCTGCGCTTCGTCCCGGCCCCTAACTACAACGGCACGCCGGGCACCCTGGTCGTCCTGCTGATCGACGACTCCTCGGGCGCGGTGGTGACCGGCACCCGCCTCGACTCGTCCCTGACCGGCTCGGGCGGCACAACCGTCTACAGCAACGCCACGATCGCGCTGGGCACCTCGATCACCTCGGTGAACGACGCGCCGGCCGTCAACGCCGACACGACCGCGACCTTCACCGAAGGCCAGGGCGCGATCGCCGTCACGCCGGCCTACAACGTCGCCGATGTCGACCACGCCAACCTGACCGGCGCGACGATCAGCGTCGCCGACTTCGCCGCCGGCGACCTGCTGGGCTTCACCGACCAGAACGGCATCTCGGGCATCTACAACTCCGGCACCGGGGTCCTGACCCTGACCGGGAGCTCGTCGGTCGCCAACTACCAGGCGGCCATTCGGTCGATCACCTACAACTTCGTGGGTGACGCCAATGCCGGCGGCACGGACAACACCCGGACCGTCAATGTCATCGTCACGGACGGCGTCGATCCCAGCAGCCAGACCGCGACGGTGATCACCATCCTCGACAGCGGCGGCGACGCCCAGGACGACGCCTTCACCATCACCGAGAGCGGCGTGATCACGGCCGGTAACCTGTTTGCCGATAACGGCAGCGGCGCTGACGTCACCCCCGGCTCGGTGATCGAAGTCAACGGCCAAGCCGTTGATGTCGGAACCGAGATCACCCTGGCCAGCGGCGCCAAGTTGACGGTCAACTCGGACGGCACCTTCGACTATGATCCGAACGGCGCCTTCGACGACCTGGTCGACGCCTCCGCCGGGGCCGGCAACAGCAGCGACACCGACAGCTTCACCTACACGGTGGACGGCGGCGACGTGGCGACGGTGACCATCACCATCAACGGTGAGACCGACACCGGCGATATCTACCAGGGCACAGCCGGCGCTGACACCGTGACCGGCGGCGGCACGGGCAACACCATGAACCTGGGCGGTGGCAATGACACCGCGTTCGGCCTCGGCGGCGGCGATGTCATCAACGGCGAAGCGGGCGACGACACCCTCAACGGGGGCGACCAGGCCGACAAGCTGAACGGCGGCAACGACAACGACCAGCTGAACGGCGAGGAGGGCAACGACATCCTCTCCGGCGGCGCAGGGGCGGACGATCTCGTCGGCGGCAACGGCAACGACACCCTGGATGGCGGCACGGGCGCCGACGACATGAACGGCGGCGCCGGCAGCGACATCTACTTCGTGGATGACGCCGGCGACACCATCACCGACAGCAGCGGCATCGATACCGTTCGGTCGACGGGGACCTATATCCTCGGCGCCGGGCTGGAGCACCTGACCCTGCTGGGCTCGGGCGACTCCAACGGCACGGGCAACGCCTCGAACAACACCATCAATGGCAATGACGGGGTCAACGTCCTCTCGGGGATGGACGGCGCCGACAAGCTGTACGGGTTCGGCGGCAAGGACGTTCTCAACGGCGGGTCCGGGGCTGATGTCATCGACGGCGGCGACTCCAATGACGTGGTCAACGGCGGGGCGGACAACGACACCGCCGCCGGCGGCAACGGCAACGACATCCTCAATGGCGACGACGGCAACGACCAGCTGGACGGCGGCGTCGGGGCCGACAAGCTGTTCGGCGGGGCGGGCATCGACCAGCTCACCGGCGGCCTCGGCAACGACTACATGTACGGCGGCGATGGCGTCGACACCATGAACGGCAACGACGGCAACGACTATCTGGACGGCGGCGTCGGCCCGGACAAGATGTACGGCGGGGTCGGTAACGACGTCTATATCGTCAACGAATACAACGATTTCATCCTCGAGAACGTGGGCGAGGGCTTCGATGTCGTCCGCTCCTTCGCCTCCTACGTCATGGGTGAGAACCTCGAGGCGCTGGAACTGCAGGCCGGCGCCGGTGACATCGCCGGCACGGGCAACAACGCGGCCAACACCATCACCGGCAACGAGGGCGTCAACGTCCTCGACGGCAAGGGCGGGGTCGACACCATCAGGGGCGGCGACGGCAACGACGTCATCTTCGGCGGCCTCGGCAACGACCTGCTCTACGGCCAGGCCGGCTGGGACGTCTTCGCGGTCCGCCAGGAAAGCGTCAGCCTGATGACCCTCGAGACCGACCGGATCTTCGATCTCAACATCGCCGGCGGCGATCGCGTCGACCTGTCGGCCATCGATGCCAATAGCACCACCATGGGCAACCAGGCCTTCCAGTTCGCCACGGTGCTCAGCACTTTCAGCGGCGTGGCCGGCGAAGCGACCCTGACCTACGACGCGGCGACCGCCTCCACCTACCTGCGCCTCGACGTGAACGGCGACAAGAAGGCGGACTATTCGCTGCGCATGGACGGCGACCACACGGGCACAAGCGGCAACATCATCGCGCCCGGGACCTTCCTTGATGGCACGGGCGGCTGGATCCTCTGATCCACGCCTTCCGCGTCTGAACTTTGGCAGCCGGCTCTGGTCATCCAGGGCCGGCTGTTTCATGTCTGGGCCTCCAGCAGGAGATCACCGATGGCCGGCAGCCAGGATTTCGCCCTCGACCCGCGCAACGCCGACGCCCGCGTCTGGATGAACGGCGAACTTGTCCGCAAGGAAGACGCCAAGGTGTCGATCTTCGACGCCGGTTTCGTGGTCGGTGACGGGGTCTGGGAGGGGCTGCGGCTGCACCGGGGTCGGCTGGTCTTCCTGGAGACTCACCTGGACCGCCTGTTCGCCGGGGCCGCCGCCATCGGGCTCGACATCGGCATGAGCCGGGCGCAGGTGGTCGCGGCGCTGGAGGAACTTCTCGCCGCCAACGGCATGGAGGACGGCGTCCACCTGCGGCTGATGGTGACGCGGGGGCCGAAGTCCGCCGCCAACCAGGACCCCCGCAACGCGCTTGGAACCCCGACGGTCGTCATCCTGGCGGAGTGGAAATCACCCAGCCCGGCCATCGTCACCCGGGGCCTGAAACTGGCCACCGTCTCCATCCGCTGCAGCCCGGCTGAGATGTTCGACATGCGGCTGAACTCCCACAGCCGCCTGAACCTGATCATCGCCCTCAACGAGGCCATCGCGCTCGGCGCCGACGAGGGGATCATGCTCGACCCCCACGGCTTCATCTCCAGCTGCAACGCCACCAACTTCTTCTGGGTCAAGGACGGCCAGGTCCGCACCTCAAGCGGCGACTACTGCTTCAACGGGGTCACCCGCGGCAATGTCATCCGCCTGTGCGATCGGAACGGCATTCCGCTGGTGCTCGGCGACTTCTCGCCCGACGACTGCCGCGCCGCCGACGAAGCCTTCGTCACAGGCACCTTCGGCGGCCTGACCCCGGTGCGCGAGATTGATGGCGTCACCCTGCCGCTGACCTTGCCGGGCCCGGTGACGACGACGCTGCGCGGGCTCTATGAGGCGCTGAAAGACGCGGAGGCGGTTCGATGACTGCGGGACGCATTCCCTCCCTCCCCTTTATGGGGAGGGACGACGGCGAAGCCGTCCGGGTGGGGAAGTCGGATGCAGCGCGCTCCGTCACGCGAGTACCCCACCCTGCGAGGCTACGCCTCGCTGTCCCTCCCCATAAAGGCTACGGCATTCACACATCTCGGTTTGCGCTGAGGTTTGAGGTCTGATTCCATCTGCTGAGGATGGAGACCTTTGAGATGCTGGAGACGACGCTGGGGCGGTTTGGCGACCGCCGCCTGGAAAAAGGGGGGCCTTCTTGC